>MNRZ01000005.1:18049-79938 GCA_001916215.1 Clostridium sp. CAG:307_30_263 | reverse complement strand
AGGCTATTTTTTTATTTTTTGGTGAATTAAATAAAAAAAGGAGCTGTTGCTCCTAAACTTCAATCAATGAAATTTATTTTTTTACAGCCCCTTTATTATATTATTGTTGTTTGTTACGATTTTCGGCATCAATTAATGCATCTTTACGAGATAAATCAATTTGACCCTTATCATTTATTTTAATACATTTTACAATAATTGAATCCCCAACAGAAACAACATCCTCACATTTAGCAACTCTTTCCTTAGAAAGCTTAGAAATGTGGCATAATCCTTCTGCACCAGGCCATAATTCAACAAAAACACCATATGCCTCAATACGCTTTACAGTACCAGTATAAATTTGGTTAAGTTCAACTTCACGTACAAGATTTTCGATTTGTTTAATAGCACTATTTACATATTGAATTTCTTGATGCATTACATATACACGTCCATCTTGTTCAATATCAATTTTAACGTCATTATTAGCTTCAATAATTTGGTTAATAACTTTTCCACCAGCTCCGATTACTTCTTTAATCTTATCAGGATTAATCCTAATCATCTTAACTTTTGGAGCATATTTAGAAAGTTCAGGACGAACAGCTGGAATAGTCTTTTCCATATGATCAAGAATTTCAAAGCGACCCTTCTTAGCTTGCTCAAGAGCCTCAGCTAAAATTTCATATGTAATACCACGAATCTTAATATCCATTTGTAAGGCTGTAATACCTTCACGAGTACCTGCTACCTTGAAATCCATGTCTCCAAGGTGGTCCTCAAGACCTTGAATATCAGTTAAAATAGTATAATCATTTTGATATGTAATAAGTCCCATTGCAATACCTGCAACTGGAGCCTTAATTGGAACACCAGCTGCCATTAATGACATCGTACCTGAGCAAATTGATGCTTGAGATGATGAACCATTAGATTCAAGAATTTCAGATACAACACGAATTGTATAAGGGAAGGTATCCTCATCAGGAATAACGTAAGATAATGCTCTTTCAGCTAAAGCACCATGACCAATTTCTCTTCTTCCTGGAGCACCATAACGGCCTGTTTCACCAACAGAGAATTGAGGGAAGTTATAGTGGAACATAAATCTCTTAGTGTCCTCAATACCAAGCCCATCGATAATTTGATTTTCATTTAATGCACCTAAGGTTGTAACACCAAGTGATTGAGTTTGACCACGAGTAAATAAGGCACTACCATGAGCACGTGGAAGAACATCTACTCTACTAGATAGAGGTCTAATTTCATCTACCTTACGTCCATCAGGTCTAATCTTATCAACGGCAATCATACGACGAACCTCAGTATAAAGAATATCGTCTAATGTATGCTGTACCTGTTGTAAATAGTCCTTCTTTTTATCAGTATCTTCAACAACGATTTCTCCTAGATTCTTAGTAAATACCTTTTTACCAAATTCCTCAAGAGTTCTTGCATTTACCTCATCAATTGCTTGATAACGAAGAAGCTTATCCTCGATACGAATAGCCTTAACTAAATCCTCTTCAGCATAAGCACGAACCTCACTATCAATTTCCTTATCAGTTACGAAAAGTAAAGGCTTAACCTTTTCTTTTCCGCATTGAGCAGCGATTTCAAGCTGGAACTTACATAATTCAATAATATTTTGGTGACCAAAGACTAAAGCCTTATGCATTTCTGCCTCAGAAACCTCGCTAGCTCCAGCTTCAACCATATTAATGGCATCCTTTGTACCTGCAACAGTTAAGGTAATCTTTGTACGCTCAAGTTGTTCAGGAGTTGGGTTAATAATATACTCTCCATCAACATATCCTACCTGAACACCAGCGATTGGTCCTTCAAATGGAACATCTGAAATCATAAGCGCAATACTTGAACCAAGCATAGCTGCCATTGCGGTAGAACAATCAGGATCTGATGATAATACAGTATTAATAACCTGCACTTCGTCTGAAAAACCTTCTGCGAAAAGTGGTCTAATAGGACGGTCAATTAAACGAGAGGTCAATGTTTCATGCTCAGAAGCACGTCCTTCTCTTCTTAAAAAGCCACCAGGTATTTTACCAGCTGCATAAAGTTTTTCTTGATATAATACCATTAATGGAAAGAAATCTTGAGTAGTTTCAGACGCTTTTGAGCATACAGCTGATAAAACTACAGAATCTCCATATCTAACTAAACATGCACCATTTGCTTGCTTAGCTACTTCACCAATTTCGATTTTAAGAGGACGACCTGCCCAATTAAATTCGAATGTTTTAACTTCGCTCATTTTAAATCTCCTTTAAATTACAATATATTATTGCCATTATTTAATATCTTATATTTTTAATTTTAACACAAAACCAACCAATAATAAAGAAAATATATTATTTTTCTTATTTTTTAACAAAATAAAAAGATGATCCTACGATCATCCTTTTAAAATTAACGACGGAATCCAAGCTTATTAGCTACTTCTTCATAAGCTGCAACATCATTTTTCTTTAAATAGTTGATTAAAGAACGTCTTTGACCAACCTTAATTAATAATGAACGTGAGCTGTGGAAGTCATGAATATTCTTAGCAAGGTGAGCATTTAATTGATCAATTTCCTTAGTAAGAATTGCAATTTGAACAGTTGTTGAACCAGTGTCCTTTGCGTTCTTTCCAAACTCTTGTACTAATTGTGCTTTTAATTCTTTTGATAATGCCATAATAAATTTCCTCCATATTATCAATTGTCACGAATTTCTAATGCAAGCGCCGAAGGATTCGACAAACATCGAAATCGTCCTTTTTAATTTTAACATAATAATTTATTTTTGCAAGTTTTTTCTTACAAAATCTTGATTTTTTTTAAGTTCCTTTTTTAAATCATCGATTGATGAAAACTTTTTTTCGGGTCTAATTTGTTTATAAAAGAAAATTGTAATTTCTTTACCATATAAATCGCCTTCAAAATCAATAATATTTGTTTCAATAGTTATTATATCATTATGATTAAATGTTGGATTATGACCAATATTTGTCATTGATAAATATTTTTTCCCATCGATTACTGTTTTTGTAGCATATACTCCCATTGCCGGCAAGAGATTGTCACCTTCATGTAAGTTAGCTGTTGGAAATCCGATTGTTCTTCCTAGTTGATGACCATAATTTACAATACCTTTAATACTATAAGTATGACCTAAAAGCTTATTGGCATCTTCAATAAAACCATCAATAATTAAACTCCTTATTTTTTGGGTTTTAACAATTACGTCATTAATCTTAACAGGCATTACAACACTTAAATTAAAATATTTTTTTAAAAGATAAACATCACCTGATGCTTTTGCACCAAAATGAAAATCATAGCCACAAACAATTTCTTTAATTTGATTAAGCTCTAAAAACTTAATAAATTCAAATGGTGTTTTTTGAGAAAAACTTAAGTCAAAACTAATAATAATTAAGTAATCAAGTATTTCGCTTAAATATTCAATTTTATCATTAATATTCATTAATGTTTTATAATTTTCATCAACTAGAGCTTTGATTGGATGGGGATCAAATGTAATTAAACCATGTTTAAGCGAGCTATTTAAGACTTTATTAATTAAAGCTTGATGTCCTAAGTGTATACCATCAAAATTACCAATACATACCGCAAGATCTTCAGTAATATATTTTTTATTAATATCATTAATTCTAATTATTTTCATGAGAATCACCAAAATATTGAACACGATAATATCTATCATCCTTTGGAGCGTAAATTGCAAGCAATTTATCTTCAAAATAAACTGTAAAAGGACAATCGCATGTCATTTGCCTTTCATCAAGCATAATACCATTTTTTATTAATGGAACCAAATATGGTCTAGCATTAAAACGAGGATATTTTGAAAAAACATCTTCAATCTTCATTAAATCATCACATGATATTTCACTGAGTTTTTTTGAATTTAAAATATTAAAGTCTCCTGTTTGAATTCTTACTAAATCTGACATTATTCCAATAGTGTTTAATTCATTAGCTAAATCTCTAACTAAACTTCTAACATAAAAACCCTTTGATACCTTCATACGAAGTTTTAAAGCTAAATATCCATCCTCATAATAAAGATCAGAAATTGCCTCAAGTTCATAAATTTTAATTGGACGTTCCTTTATTTCAACTTCTTTATTTTCACGTGCATATTCATATAACTTTTTACCGTTAACCTTAATTGCACTATAAATAGGAGGAATTTGCGTAGTTTTATTTTTTAATATTTCAAGCTTCTTTTTTACATCATCTAAAGTAAAATTTGGTACATCTTCTTCTTTAATGATTTTTCCTTCAGGGTCTAATGTATCTGTTAAAATACCAAAATGAATAGTTGGTTCATAAATTTTAATATGATCTTCAAAAATTGGTAAAAGCTTTGTGGCTCTTCCAACTGCAATTTGCATTACACCAACCGCATTTGGATCTAAAGTACCAGTATGGCCAACTTTTTTTTCTTTAAATAAATGTTTTATCTTATTACATACATCAAATGATGTATAACCTTTTTCTTTATAAATGTTAAAAAAACCATCCATTTTATCACCCTTACATATCAAAAATATTATACACTAACAAAACTTTTAAGTAAATGAAAAAATAAAAGGAGCCTAAGCTCCTTAATAGTGTGCAATGTTATAAATTTTATTAGTTATTCTTTTTATAATCTAGGTATGAAATAGTACTTCCTGCAATAATAAATCCACCTAAAATAGTTACTATAAAATCATACCAAATAGTTGATCCATCTTTTCCTTTAGCAATTGCTTTAAATCCAGCACCCATAAAATAACCACATAAAATTACTCCTGCTGTTCCAAATGCTAAAATAAAAGTCATTGAATTAGATTTATGATTAAATGAATTACAAATTCCGCAAATACCACCAATTAAAATACATACTCCAGCAACAAAGAAAACTAAAGCTTGTTCATCAATCTCAAGTGATGTACCATATCCATCATTATATCTTGAAAATGATAAAATAATTTTTATTAAAAATGTTATGACAATAAAACCACCAAGTGAGGTATATAAAATACTTTTCTTCATTTGATTATTCCTCCTTTAAATCACTAATATCATTTG
Source organism: Clostridium sp. CAG:307_30_263 (assembly GCA_001916215.1). Classification (GTDB taxonomy): domain Bacteria; phylum Bacillota_I; class Bacilli_A; order Acholeplasmatales; family Anaeroplasmataceae; genus CAG-307. The sequence goes on along the minus strand of MNRZ01000005.1, from coordinate 74,848 downwards.
GAAATAAAAGTTTATCATAATATAAAGCAAATATTACCATAACAGCGCCACAAATAATAATATTTGGAATACAATAAGCACCATTGTAGATAAATGAATAAAGCCATGAATCATCATTAATTCCCCAAAAGCTAGAACCTTGATTTAACCAGAATACTCCTCCGGCAATAACATGGCATGCATATTTTAATAATCCGCCAAATGCAGAGCCTAGTATAACATAACATACTTTTTTTCCTTTACTATCGGTATTTTTAAAAGTTTTTGAAAATACACCAGCAAAACCAACAACTGTATATGCTAAAACATAATCAAGCATAATTTGAAGGAATGGGCCCATTACCTGTAAAAAACTATTATCAAATGATGAACCATTAATAACATATATTCCTCCAAGCATTTGAATAATACTTACAATAAAACCACATATAATACCTGGAAGTAATCCTCTTCTATAAGCAATTACAAGGATTGGAAGCATACCAAAACCAATTGAACCACCTGAAGCAAATACTCCCTTAAAAATTCCGCCTTGAATAGCATCAAATGCGAAAGCAAGTGCGGCGAATATTGCAATTTCTGCCGCAACTCTAACTGATAATTTGTTTTTCTTCATTATAAAGCTCCTTAAAATTAAAAAAATTCTTCCAGTAATACTAGAAGAATTAAAAACATTGTAATTATGAAAATATAAAAAATATAAATTCCTAATAATAATGTAACCAATACCTACGCTAGCATTACCTAGATCAGGTTCTTGGGTCGTTAACTTAATAACCTCTCAGCCTAATGGCTCCCCATTGCAACACCATTATTAGTTTATATCTTTTTTAATAATTATGCAAGTTATTTTAGCATTAGACTTAAATTTTGTAGCATCTAATTTCTAAAATCTAAAGTTCTATTATAAATTACTTCTTTAATAATCATAATATAATTCTAATGATTTAATGATCATCATTTGATAAAATGATTAATAATAATCCTTCTTTGAAGCTTACTAAATTATCACAACATATGATCTCATTAGATATACATAGTGAATCATATAACTCTAAATCATAATTAGCAAGTTCATATTTAAAACCTTTTAAGCAAAGGCTTTTAACAGTATTTAGTGCAAAAAAACTAGCAAATTTATATTTTATAGGTAATCTAATTGGCTTTTTTATACAAAAAATTAAAGAATTTTCATTTTCTATTTTTAATAATGGATACTCTTTAAATAAACAAAGATTAGCTATAAAGTGTTCAATTCTTTTGCCCTCTATACCACCAAGCATAGTAACATCATTAGATAATTTAAATGCATATTTTAAAGCCTCTGCTGTATCTGTTAAATCTTTTATAGGATTAAGCTTAATTACTTTAGATTTTTCCTGTATAAGTATCAGTTCATCTTTGGTAACAGAATCAAAATCACCAATAGCTAAATTAACATAAATATTATTTTGATATGCAATGAGTGCTCCCCTATCAACACCAATTAAAAAATCAAAATCATTTAAATTGATATTAAATTTAAAATCTTGCATAATTAGTCCAATTTTCATAATTAACTCCTTTGGATCATTTGCTCTATCTGATGATAATTAAATGGTCCTTTAAGCTTATCAATAAGGTTACCATCACGAAAATATAAAATTGTTGGTAAAATATGAATTTGATATTTTTCTTTAACTTTATAATATTTTGATGTATTAACCTTTATAAAATTAATGTTGGAATGTCTTTTTTCAATATCATATAACATGCTAAGTGTAATATTACAATTATTTTGATATCCACCATATAGTAGTACAATTGACCTTCCTGTTGTAAAATCTTTTTTCGGATATTCCGTCAAGCTATCAACCTCTTATTTAAGATATACAACTGTACAGCCGTTTAGTCCCTCACCTTCACCACCAAAACGATAGCTTTTTACATAACTTGAAGTTTTTAGATATTTATATAAAGCTTCTCTTACAGCACCAGTACCAAAGCCGTGAATTATATTTACCTGAGGCATATTAGCTAAATAAGCATCATCAATAAATTTCTCAACTGCTGGTTTTACTTCATCGTAACGATATCCTCTTAAATCTAATGTCATTTTGGCACTTGAGGTTTTAGTTACAAGCACTGATGGTTTCTTTGCAGGCTTTTTAGCTTCTATTTTCCTATGCGAATCAAAGGAAATTTCATTTCGGTTAAATGACATTTCAAATTTTCCAACTCTAACCGTATATTTATCACCTTTAATTTTTAAAACCTCACCCGTAGTTTGATAGGATTTAATATATACATAATCTCCTACAACAATTTTATCATCAAAAAGATTATCATCCTTCTTAAGAGCAGTTAAATTAGATATATCATGTTTTACACTAGCAAGTTTATGTTCTTTGAAATATTCTTCATCTTTAAGTTTATTAAGTTCTGAAATAATACTATTTGATTTTTCTTTTGCGTCTAAAAGGATTTGATTTGCTTCATCAGTAGCTTTTTTAATTATACTATCATAATTTGCTTCAAGTTCATGTTTTTCTTTATTCAAGGCATCAAGCTGTCTGTTGTATTCACTTATTTTATGCTCATATGTAGCTTTAATATTACTTATTTTCTCATTTTCTTCATCTATTTTATTAATTAAAGATGAAGTATCGCTCATTGAGTCATCAAATACGCGCTTTGCTTCCTCAAGAATTTCATCCTTAAGACCAAGTCTTTTAGATATTAAAATGGCATTAGAACGCCCTGCAACACCAATTTGTAGTTTATATGTTGGCAGTAAATCTTCCGTTTTAAATTCAACTGAAGCATTTATAATTTTAGGATTATTATAAGCAAATGCCTTTAAGTCAGAATAATGTGTTGTAGTAATTATTCTTCCACCTTTTTTAGTGAAATAATCTATAATTGCAATAGCTAAACTTGCTCCTTCTTTAGGATCTGTACCAGAACCAACTTCATCAAGTAATACTAACGAATTATACGTAAATTTATTAACAATATTGGCAATATTAGTCATATGAGATGAGAACGTTGATAAGGATTGTTCAATCGATTGTTCATCACCAATATCGGAAAATACATTATCAAATACATTTAGCTTTGTTCCTTCCTTACAGGGAACATAAAGACCTGATTGCATCATAAGAGTTATAAGTCCAACCATTTTTAATAAAACCGTTTTACCACCTGTATTAGGTCCAGTTATTATAATAGTATCATAATCTTTACCTAAGCTAACATCATTTTTTACAACTACTTTTTCATCAATTAAAGGATGAGCACCATTTTTTATTTCAATAATACCATCTTCATTAATAATTGGCTTCGTCATATTATGATTTAAGGCATATTTTGCTTTAGCAAAAATTAAGTCCAAACCTAATAAATTTTCATAGCTTAAAAGCATTTCTTCACTAATTGACGCAATAAGTTGAGAAAGACCTCTTATAATTTGTTCTTCTTCCTTTTTTTCTTCATTTTTTATAATTTCAATTTGACAGGTTATTTTATAAGCTTCTTCAGGCTCAATAAAATAAGTTGTACCAGAAGCGGATGAATCTCTAAGAATACCTTTAATCTGATTTTTATATTCAGCTTTAATTGGTAATGTTAAATGACCATCTCGTGAGGCTACAATTGTCTCTTGAAGCATATTAGCTTTAGATTGGAGACATGAATTCATAAAATTTCTTAAATGAGTTTCTTCCATTTTTAATTTTCTTCTAATTTTAAAAAGCTCCATTGAAGCATTATCATTTAATTTTAAATCCGGACCAATTGCACCAGTAATTTCTTCTTCAATTTTTTTGTTAGATGATATATTTTGAAAATATTTATCTAGATTAGGAAGTGCCATTTTAATTCCTGAAAGATCCTTATAATATTTTAAAACATTTCGGCTTGTATATAAAAATGATGCACAATCAAGTAATTCCTCACAAGTCAAAACGCCACCAATTTGACTTCTAATTAATGGATGGTATACATTTTTAAAACCACCTAAAGGAATTTCTTGAAGTTTAACGATTGCATTAAATGCCTCTTCAACCTCATCTAGCATAGATTCAATTACACTAAGCGAACAAGATGGTGTGATCTCTTTAATTTTTTCCTTGCCAATATTTGTTTGACAATAAGGAATAATTTGTTCTAGTACTTTATTAAATTCCAGCAATTTTGTTTCAAAATACATATAAATTCCACCTTTTATTACTTTGAATTCCAATTATCGATAAAATTTTCACCTTTATAGCAATCAGGCTCATGTTTTATTAAATTTGGATTATCATCAAGATCACTTGTAACATTATATAGCATAATAGCTACACAATTTGATAAATTTAGCGATCTAATTTTATCAGTTGTAGGAATTCGAAAACAGTTATCTAAGTTATCATGTAAAATATCATATGGTATTCCCGTTGATTCTCTTCCAAACATAATATAGATAGGTTTTGTTGAATCAACTTCTTTAAAATCAATTTCTTTAGGAGATTTATGACCATAGCGAGTTAAATAAAAAATAGCTCCATCAGGATTCTTTTTTAGAAAATCCGCATAATCTTCATAAACCTCATAGTCTAAATACTCAAAATAATCAAGGGCACTTCTTCTCAAATGCTTTTCATCAAGTGAAAATCCCAAAGGCTTTATCAAATGAAGCTTAGCGTCAAAGCCAACGCAGCTTCGCATAATATTCCCAGTATTTTGAGGAATTTCTGGACTATATAAAACAATATTAATTCTTTTCAATTTGCTCACCTGTTAATGTATAAGAATCCGCATCTAAAATTTTAACCTTACAAACGTCACCTGGCTTTAGTTCTTCTTTAGCTGCTACATAGATTGCTCCATCAATGTCATCTGGTGCAAAACCATAAGATCTTCCTGTATACATATATGACTCATCATCATAATCTTCAATCATTACATCAAGAATACGTCCAATTTGCTTACGATTTTGTTCAAGTGAGATATAAAATTGAGCTTCCATGACACGATTATAACGTTCTTGCTTTACATCTTCGGCAATTTGTCCATCATATGTTGCACCTAATGTACCTTCTTCAGGCGAATATGTGAAGGCACCTAGACGATCAAACTTAGTCTCTTTCATAAACTCAATTAAAGAATCTACATCCTCTTCGGTTTCTTGAGGGAAACCTACAATCATCGTTGTTCTAAAGATTGCATTTGGAATTTCTTTCCTTATTTTAGCAATTAATTCAACTAAGAAATCACGCATACCACGACGTTTCATAAGTTTCAAAATTTTATCTTCTGAATGCTGTAATGGAATATCAAAATATGGCATTACCTTAGGATTATTTTTTATAAAATCAATTAATTCGTCAGTTACAATATCCGGATATAAATATAATAATCTAATTTTAAAGTTTCCTTCAATTGAAACAAGTTCCTTAAGAAGATCAACAAGTGCAAGCTTCTTATATAAGTCCCAACCATATTTAGTAGTGTCTTGACTAATTAAATTGATTTCATAAACACCTTCATCTACGGCTTGTTTAACCTCTGATTTTATATCTTCAATTGTACGACTTTTTAGTAATCCTCTAATTAAAGGAATAGCACAAAAGGCACATCTGTTTAAGCATCCATCAGAAATTCTAATATAGCGCATATAAGGCGGAGTTTTATAAGTTCTTCTTAAATGTGAAAGATGAGAAGTTGATGAGAATATAGTTTTATTAAATAAACCATTTAATAATTCAGCAATCCTATCATAATCCTTTATTGAAATAAATAAATCAACTTCCGGAAGTTCACCAATCAACTCATCCTTATAACGCTGTGAAAGACAGCCTAAAACAACAAGCTTTGAATCTCTTTTCTTATAAGAAGCTAAATCTAGTATTGTATTTATAGCTTCTTCACGTGCTGATTCAATAAAAGCACATGTATTAACCATTAATAAATCCGCATCTTCTGGATTATCAACTAAAATATTTTCTTTATCCTGCTGCATAAATCCGACAATCATTTCGGAATCGACTTGATTTTTAGCACAGCCTAGAGAAATCATATACATTTTCATAATTATACCTCTTTAAAAAATAGAATGGCATGCCATCCTATATATTATTTGAATCCAGAATAATTGTAACTGGACCATCATTTGTAAATGTGACTTTCATATCAGCACCAAAGGTTCCTTTTTCAACCTTTAATCCATATTCTTTTTCTAAAATTTCATTAAATTTATTATATAAATTATAAGCATTATCAAAGTCAAGTGCTTCAGTAAAGCTAGGTCTATGACCATTTTTGTTATTAGCATATAATGTAAATTGTGAAATAGATAAAACATCACCATTAATCGCTTTTAAATTCTTATTCATTTTACTATTTTCATCCTCAAATATTCGCATATTAGCTGTTTTATAAGCCATTTTATTTAATATTTGTTCATTGTCGCCCTTAGTAAAGCCAACAAGTATCATTATACCCTTATTAATTTTACCTACAATTTGTCCATTAACGCTAACACTGGCATCATAACATCTTTGAATTACAATTCTCATTATTGGTTATCCCTTTCAATATTATGAACTGCTTCAATTTTTTTCATATTAACAATCAAGTTATTAAGTTCATTTAAATTAGAAGTTAAAACCTTTAATTTAACAATAGTTTGAAGGTCAGGTGTATTAACCGCATTAATTGATGCAATTGACAAGCCAAGTGAATTAATACAAGTCATCAAATCACCAATTAAAGTATCCTTTTGCATCGCCGATACACGAATACAGGTTGGATATTTTCTTGAAATATTTGTTGCCCAATCAAGATGAATTGTTCTTTCAAGTCCAAGATTTTTTAAGTTATTGCATTCACAACGGTGAACAACAATTCCATTTCCCTTTGTAATATATCCGATTATTTCATCACCAGGAATAGGATAGCAACATGATCCAAGCTTAATTTGCGGATTAGGAAGACCATCAACTACAACACCTGTTTCCGAATTAGTTGTTAAAATCTTACGTGTTTTTTCCATTTGCTTTTGAAGCATATCTTCACTTGAAAAATTAGTTCCTTGAATTTTTAAGCAAACCGTTTTAGCTGAAAGCGAATTTTTACCTATTTCATAGTAGATATCATCAACTGTAAAAATATTATTCTTGTTAAAATTTTCCTTAACCCATTTATCATTTAAATCAAAAACAATTTTTTGAGTCTGCATTTCATTTTCAAGCTCTGACTTACCAACGGATACAATTACATCTCTATTTTGTTTATTTAGGAATGTTTTTATCTTATGCTTTGCATGATTTGTTTTAACAATATTTAACCACGATTCGGAAGGCCCAAAAGAATTTTTGTTCGTTTTTATAGAAACAATGTCAGCCGTTTTAAGTTCATAGGTTAGGGGAACAATTTTATTATTTACAATTGCTCCAACCGTTTTATTTCCTAAATTAGTATGAATTTTATAGGCAAAGTCAAGAGGTGTTGCACCTTTTGGTAGATCAATTACTTCACCAGTTGGAGTATAAACATAAACATTTGTATCTAGGATATCAGATTTAACACTATCAACAAGTTCAGAGGCATCTTCCTTAGAAACCTCACCTGAAACCTCAAGTAAATCAGCGTACCACTTAAGCTTTTTAGCAATTTCATATTGCTCACGTTCTTTTGAATATTGCACATTTTCCTTATAAGCCCAATGAGCGGCAATACCATATTCAGCTATTTTATCCATTTCTTCTGTTCTTATTTGAACCTCGAATGTTTGTCCACTAGGACCAATTACAGTTGTATGAAGTGATTGATACATATTTGATTTTGGAACGGCAATATAGTCTTTAAAACGCTTTTGCATCGGAGTGTAATGAGCATGAATTAGACCAAGAACTTGGTAACATTCAGCTACGCTTCCTACAATGATTCTAATTGCATATACATCATATATATCTTCAAAAGCTTTATTTTGTGAAATCATTTTTTTATAAATACTATATGTGTTTTTAATACGTCCTTTAATTTGAAATTTCAAATGAGATTCTAACAGTAAATTTTTAACCTCACTAACTAAGGTTTCAATAATGTTATTACGTTTATCCTGACGTTCCTTAACAAGATTTACAATTTTAAAATACATTTGAGGATCAATATATCTTAAAGAACGGTCCTCAAGTTCAGCCTTAAGCTTGAACATACCAAGTCTTGAAGCTAAGGGTGCATAAATCTCAAGTGTTTCATTAGCAATTCTAACTTGCTTTTCAGGTGGCATAGAATCAAGTGTCCTCATATTATGAAGACGATCTGCAAGCTTGATAATAATTACACGTATATCGCTTGCCATTGCTAAAAGCATTTTTTGATGATTTGTAACCTGCTGTGCTTTAAGGGATGAAAACTGAAGTTTTGTAACCTTTGTAACACCATCAACCATTTCAGCAATATCTTCATTAAATAGTGTTTTAATATCATCTAGACTTGTTTCAGTATCTTCAACTACATCATGTAATAAACCAGCACATAAGGTATTAGGACCACAATTTAGGCCTGCTAAAATAGTAGTAACTGCAATCGGGTGAATAATATATGGCTCACCGCTTTTTCTAAATTGCCCAGTATGCTTCTTTAAGGCATATTCATAAGCTTTCTTGATTAAATTTAGGTCATCCTCCTTATGAATATATGTTTCAATTTCTCCCATCATTTTTTCATAATAATATTCATATTTTCGATCAAGCATACTATCACATCCTAAAAAACAATAAATACGTTAATTAATCTCCATCGTATGACATTAATGTAAACACGTCATATCCCTTTAATAAGTCTCTTCCTTTAAGAGCGGGAAGCTCAATTGGACAAGCTATTCCAACTACCTTACCGCCAAGACGTTCAACAAGCTCAATGGAAGCCTTGACGGTTCCTCCTGTTGCAAGAAGATCATCAACAATTAAAACGCGATCACCATTTTTAACAGCATCTGCAAGCAAACATAAGGTGTTAGAACCATATTCAAGTGAATATTCTTCTTTAATAACCTCACGAGGTAATTTTCCAGGTTTTCTTACAGGAGAAAAACCAAGACCAAGCTTATAAGCAACAGGACAACCAAAAATAAATCCCCGTGCTTCTGGTCCAATAACGACATTAGCATTAATCCTTTTTCCATATTCTGCTATTTCATCTATACATGCATTAAATGCCTTTCCATCTCTAATTAATGGAGTAATATCACGAAACATTATTCCATCCTTAGGAAAATTTGGCACGGTAGTAACATAATCTTTAAAATTCATAATAAAACCTCACAATCAATTACAACTAATTATATCATAATTTCACTAGGAAAAAGAATATTATTTATTAAAAAAGCGAGGTTTTTTTATGTCAAATTTTAAAAATAATTTAAAAATATTAATAATAGTAACAATTTTAATTAAAATTATTGGCTTTACATATAAAATTTTACAAGCAAGGTTTCTACCTTTTGAGGTTCTTTCTACCATATCGGCTATTAACCCAATTATAAGCCTATCACTTATTATTTCTCAAATGTCAATTCCCCTTGTTCTTACATCATTGATTTCTAAAAAAATAAATCACAGGGCATATTATAATCGTCCTTTAATTTCAAAAGCAATTAGAATAAATCTCATTTCTACAAGTATTGTAATTATTATAATGTTTTTTATTTCAACCATTTTAAGTAACACATTATATAAAAATATCGATATTTTGACACCTATTTTAATTCTTTTTCCTTCCCTTTATTTTTCCAATATGTCCGCAATTATAAAAAGTTACCTAGAATCCCATGATAAATTTAAAAGAACAATCACAGCTAATCTTTTAGAAGCTATCATTAAAATTTCAAGCATATTAATAATTATTATTTTATTATCTCATCTAAATAGTAGACAAATTTTAATTATTACCTCAAGTTTTATAACATTCGGTGAAATATCATCATTTTTCTTCTTAATTTTAAAAGTTAAAAGGCTTACAAAGCTTTATCTTGTTAAAGAATATGATTCCACATCATTAATAAAACCAGGATTTACTCTTACTATTTTTGCATTAGTTTTTTCAGGATATCATTTTTTAGAACCCATGCTTTATTATTTTTTTACCGGACATATTAATATTGATTATAGTAAGACAAACTATATTTATACTTCAATTCATTCATACTGTCTTCCACTTTTTCAAATATCAGGGTTTATGACATATATTATAATTAAAATAATGACACCTGCTTTATCTAAAACGAATAATTTAGAGGAAAATATACCCATTTTAAATAAAATTTTTTTAACGCTTTTATTTTTTGAAGGATTAATTTTAATTATCATATTTAATTTGGGTGACTTTTTTTTGAAAATTGCATATAACAAAGAAAATCTAGGTTATATGATGAAAATACTATCACTTAGCACGTATTTAACATTCTTTTCTCCCATTATAACAATGTCATTCGAATCCCATTTAAAATATAAATTTCTTTTAAAAAACGCTCTTATTTCTTCAATATTAGGCCTTTTAACCATATCTATTTGTTCTTTAATAAGTAACATTGCTCTTTATGCTATTTTTATTTCAGGTATAATTTCAGATTTATCATATTATATTTTAAATATACTTGATTTTAAGAAGGAAACTACTCGCTTACCTTTTTCATATAGAAATTTTATTTTATTTTTTATACCAATTATTTTAACACTTCTACAATCAGTTTTAGGTTCTAGTTTTAGTCTTATTTGTATCATTATTTGTTATCTTTTTATTTCATTTATATTCTATTTAAACAAAAATAAAGAGCCTTCATTTATTTCTGATAAGGAATAAAATGCAATATCTTTAAGCTTAAGCTTTTTTTCGTTCACTCTTTTTAAAATATAATTTTTACTAAGTCCTAAAAGCTTAATATTTTCGTTTTCTAATTTACCACTTATAACAACAGGCAAAAATATTTCTTTATATCTTTTTTTAGAAAAAACCGCAAGAGTACCAGATGTTTCTAAAATTGCAAGATTAACCTCACTAATATCTAATATTCCTTCTTGATGAATTTGATTTAAAAGATCATCAATTGTATATGCTTCCTTTTTTAGATTATTGAATAAAATTTCTCCCTTATAAATTAAAATACGCGGACTTCCATCAATAAAGCTTCTTAAAGATGAGAATTTTAAAAGTAAAAAAGAAAAGCTTTTTTGAAGTATTAATAATAAAACTAAACAACAAATAGCTGGTAAAAATAATTTTTTTTCATCTATTCCCATTGCACCTATATCAGAAATTATTAAAATTATTGCTAGGTCAAAAACGGAAAGCTCGCCTACTTCCCTTTTTCCTAACAATCTAATTATAATCATTAAAACAATGAAAATACAAAATGCCCTTAATAAAATCAGTATATATTCATTCATATTTTTTTACTCCAATCATAAGATTTAGTGGTGATATAATGTTTAAAAAATTTTTAATTTATTTAGCTTTAATTTTAGTATTAACAGCTTTGGCAGCTTTTATTTACGCTTTTATCTTATATAAGAGTGAAAATGAATATTTGTATAATATCATCACTATATTACTAGGTGCTTTATTCTTTTTCTTAATTGGGAGTTCAACACGTGTTATAACCAATCAAAAATATTTATTATTTTCGCTTCTAATTTTTATAATTTTAAGTTTAATTATTTTTATCATAAAAACATTAACCTCAAAGACAACAGCTATACTTATTTCATATAAACAACTAATCAATTTATTTAGTACCATTAGTGGTTCTTTATTATTCAAAAAAAGAAAAGTATGATATAATAACTTGAGGTGTTATTATGGAACCGCTAGCACATAGATTAAGACCAACAAAGCTTTCTGATGTTATTGGTCAAGAATATTTAATTGGAAAAGATGGCATCATAACCAAAATGATTGAAAACAATCATCTACAAAGCTTTGTTTTATATGGTGGACCAGGTACGGGTAAAACTACTATAGGAAAAATAATAAAAGAAATGTATTCTTTAGAATCCTATGAATTTAACGCTTCTTCTGATTCTAAAGCCATTTTACAAGAAATTACTAATTTAACTAAATTTTATCCTAATGTTATATTAATTATCGATGAAATTCATCGTATGAAAAAAGATACGCAAGATTATCTTCTCCCTTATCTTGAAGATGGACGAATAACCATTATTGGTCTTACAACATCTAATCCTTATATTTCAATTAATAAAGCAATTAGATCGCGTCTTAATATCTATCAAATGAATTCAATTACAGAAAAAGACATTGTTAATCTTCTTAAAAGGACAATCAAGCTTGACGAGTTTAAAGATCTTCAAATAGATGATGAGGTCCTAAAGCTTATTGCGAATATGTCTGGGTGTGAAATAAGGACAAGTCTTAATATGCTTGAATCCCTAGAACTCCTTAAGGGACATGTAAGTATTAATGATGCTAAAAAGGTGTTAGGAATAAAAGCGATGCGCCTTGATTATGGTGAGGACAATTATTATGACCTTCTAAGTGCCCTTCAAAAATCAATTAGAGGTTCCGATGTTGATGCGTCACTCTATTATCTTGCAAGACTAATTCGTCTTGAAGACCTTGATATAATTACACGCCGACTAATGATTATTGCCTACGAAGATATTGGACTTGCGAATCCCCAGGTTGGTCCTCGTACATATTTAGGATGTCAAGCAGCTTTACATGTTGGACTTCCAGAATGTCGAATTATTCTTTCGGAGCTTGTTATTGATTTAGCATTAAGTCCAAAATCAAATACAGCTGAGGCAGCTATCGATAAAGCTTTGCATGATGTTGATAATGAGCCCCAATACGATATTCCCAAAATTATATTAAATCGTGAATTTAAAGGTGGCATTTTATATAAATACCCGCACGATTATCCTGGTGATATTGTTTATCAAGAATATATGCCTAAGGAAATTAGGGATCATACCTACTATGAAGCTAAAGAAACAGGAAAATATGAAAGAGCATTAAAAGAACAAAATCAAAAAATCAAAGTTATTCTTAAAAAGTAATGCGATTAATTATCTTAAAAAAGTCAGATATTGAAAGAAACGGTGTTTCTAAATGTCTGATTTTTTCATTTTCGATTAATAAGGCTTCACCTTTATTAACTAAATTTAGAGCGATATCATTTTTGGTTAACTTAAGCGACATGCTTAAATCAGAAAGTTTAAAAATAACACGCACCATTTGATTAATATGAATCATTTCTAAATCTCTTACATCTCTTGTCATTATGAATATAAAAATACCGGTTTTATGTCCTTGCGAAATAAAAAAATTAAGTTTACTTAATGCATCACTATTTAAAGATTTAAGCGGAATATTAACGAATGAAAAAATAGGTTTAATTATATCAATTTTCTTTTCTAATTCAAATATCCTTTCGTTTGCTTCTAAATAATTTGATGTACCTAAATAATTTAAAATTTCGCATCTTCTTTCATATTCATTCGCAATACCACTAATTTCCGATTGAATTTTGGAAATTTCATTTGCATATTCAATAAAGCATGGTCCTTGAAAATATTCTTTATATTCATTTTTTAAATCCCATATTTTAATTATACAATCTCTTTTGTAAATTAAAATTATTGATGCAATTAAACATCTCACAAAATTTCTTAAGCCATATCCTTTTGATGCACATAATAAATATGAATTATAATTGTCAGTATCTAAAATTGTAATATCACCGTTAGGAAGTTGTCCTAGCGGAATTTCTTTTAAATCAGTACCTATTAAGGCTTTTTTTAGTGTATAAAGTTCTTTAAAGCGATTAGGATAATCAAAATAAATGTTTTCACCATATTTATAAATTTGTGGATTTCCAATAATTTTAGCAATACCTTTAATCGTATCTTTAGATGCGTTTTGAATTACAATACTTGAAATAGTATTTCCAATATAACTTTCAATATATGATGAGATTGGATCATTTTTTAAAATATATTCTTTAACCTTAAAAGATAATTCCTTACTTATTTCAAGTTCTAAATTATGATTTGAGCTTGGCTTTATATCATCTAATAAATTAATCGTAGGATTTTTTCTTTTAACAGATTTTCGGTTATCATCAAATTTAGTAATTTTTCTTAAAAAAGATGATAATTTTGATTTAAACGATCGAAGCTTATTTCCACAAAAAATAATTTTTTTAAAGAAATCAGACACGGAATGATTACAAAGATTGGCACATCCTAAAATAATAAACGCAAGTGAAAACAAGATTACACCAGCATTACCTAAAATAAAAATAGTAATTTGAAACAAAAAAAGGCCAATAATTCCCCCACCAACGTAATAGTTTTTATCATAGGAGGCAAAGTAGGCTTTATATAATTTTAAAGACTCTAAAAAAACATTTTTAGGAGTTAAACCTAAACCATTATATATGGTTAAATGACTCATGAGTGTTAAACCTAAATAAATAAAAAGAAATCCTTGAAAAGTTATACTATGAAATTCAAAAGCTTTTTTCTTTATTAAATAATATATTTGACTAATAAGAAAAAAAATTAAAAGTAAAATTGTCCATTCACCAAATATTATTTTAAAAATAAGCATTCCATAATATCCTAAAATTCCTATTCCTGCCAATATTATTAATAACAATATGATTGAAATAAAGGATAAAACTTCCTTAAAATAATCATTATTATTAGATTCAATTATTTTTTTATCCTTTGACAATTTAATCACCCAATAGCATTATAAGCAAATGATTAAACTTAATTTGTAAAAAAAAGGCATAAAAAAAGACCAAACGGTCTTTTTACTATTTTACATCAATAATTTTTACTCTAAACTCTTTACCTTTTTCTGTAACAACAGTTAAAGTAGTTCCCTTATCATGGCCCATAATAGCCTTTCCAAGAGGAGATTCATTTGAAATCTTATGCTCAAATGGATCAGCTTCAATTGTACCAACGATATCATAAGATTCAGTTTTATTCATTCCAATAAACTCAATTGTAACATTCTTACCAGTAGTTACACGATTTGAAGAATCCTTAGTAATAATTTTAACATTCTTTAAAATTTCTGTAATTTCAGCGATACGAGCCTCAATACGACTTTGCTCTTCACGTGCTGCATCATAATCAGCATTTTCTGATAAGTCACCTTGGCTACGAGCATCCTGTAATGCCTTTATATTATTTGGACGATCAACATCAATTAAATGTTGTTTCTCACGTTCAAGATTTAAACGTCCTTCTTCTGTTAATTCATAATATTTTTTGTTATCCATAATTAACCTCCGGTTTTTTAGCAATTTATATTATACCTTAAAAGTATGAAATAAAAAAGTCTTTTTTTAAAAATAATCATTATATTGGATTTTTCTTAACATATGCTGATATCTTTTAGCATTAGGAATAACCTTATTTAATCTTAGATAAAACTCATCCTGATGATTCATGTATAAACAATGAGTAAGCTCATGAGCAATAATTAGTTTTATATATTCAAAATGATATTTACATATTGTAACAGCTAATGTTATCGAATTATCCTTCTTATTATATTTTCCATAAGCCGTTTTCATTGTATTAAAATGAATTGTTGGTGGAATTTTAATTTCCGGGAAAAAAGCTAATATTTTCTTATAATTATCATCTAAAAATTTTTTTAATAAATTTGCATAGTAATTATAAACAAGCATTTTATTATAAGAATAATCCATATTTGTTGTATGAATAATAATATTATCATTTATAAGCGACACATCATCAAAAGAATCTATTTTCGTTATAACAAGTCTTTCAACACCAAAAATATGAATACTAGGTCTTTTAGAAGTTATAACCTCTTCCCTTTTTATTTGAACTTTAAGTTTGGGGTATACACTTTCTAAAAAGCGGTTAACGTCCGCTTCATTAAATCGCTTAAAAGAATTTATTGTAACAACATTCCCCTTAGCTCTTAAATAAGTATGTTTATTTTGGGGCTTATAATTATAAATAAGCTCTAAATCTAAATCTTTATACCTATATTTCATCAACAGTGCGGATTAAATCATATGGCGAAAGTAAAAGACTTGTTTTAAAATAAATAATATCTTTAGGATGTCTACAGGCATCAAGGATATCGCCATCCTCATTATAACAATCTTCAATTTGAATAATTTCCTCTTTCATATGTGGTCCAAAAACTTCAAGTTTTGAGTGAGGAAGGAAAAAATTTCTTACCTCAATTTTGGCCATTTGTGTTTTTTTATCGTAATCAAGGACAATACCAACAAAATCTTGAGTTGGATTTTCACTTCGAGAGTTATAAAGCTGTTCACTAATATCTGTCATTCCTCTTAAAAAGCCATAGCTTGTAAGTCTATTTTCAGCTTTTTTAAGGAAATTCATGTAATAATCATAATCCTTAATATCACCAGTTTTTTCATACTCATCAATCATCATTCGATAGCATTTAACAACGGTTGCAATATAATGAATACTTTTCATTCTACCTTCTATTTTTAAAGAGTCGACATGCGAGTCAAGAATTCCTTTTATATCGTAAATTGAGCATAAATCCTTAGATGACATTTGAAAATATTCACCATCAGGATTAATTTTTTCATTATCAATTAACAAATCATAATTCCATCTACAGCTATGAGCACACCCACCACGATTTGCATCTCTATTAGTCATGTTATTTGATAGCATACATCTTCCGCTATATGATACACACATACCACCATGAATAAAGGCTTCAATTTGAACATTAGATTTAGCTTTAATTTCCTTTATTTGAGGGATACTTAGTTCACGGCCTAAAACAACCCTTGTTACGCCAAGATTAGTCCAAAAATCAACCATTTTTGAATTTAAGGTTGACTCCTGGGTTGATACATGACATTCCATTTTAGTATGTTTAATTACGGCCTCAATCACAATCGGAGATGCACAAATAATTGCATCTACACCACATTTTTCAAGCTTCTTTAAATACTCAATAAGACCCTCAAGATCTGTCTCATGAGGAAGAATATTGCAAGTAACATGAATATGAGCACCATGCTGATGAGCAAAATCACAGCCTTCTTTTATATCCTCTAGAGTAAAATTTGACGCTCTAGAACGAAGTGAAAATTTTTCTCCTCCAATAAATACGGCATTAGCGCCATACATTACAGCAATTTTTAATTTTTGTAAATCTCCAGCAGGAGCTAATAATTCTACTGACATTTTATCAACTCCTTTTGATAAATTGTATCTTCAAATTTAAAACCATCCTCAATATTTAAACCTAGCTTTGATATTAAAAGGCTACCTTCTTCTTCATTTATTTTATTATCAATAATTAGACGATAAATATTTAACACTTTAATATATGTCTCATTATCTATAAATAGAGAACTTACAATACCATATTTCAAATTTGTGAGACTTAAAAGCTCAGAAGAATTATTAATTATATAGGGTCTAAATAAGGCTGTTCCCCTTTCAGTTTCTATAATATGATATTTATCATGTCTTGTTTGTTCAATCAAATATGAATCATTATTGACAATTTCCTGCTTTTTATTTAAAAATTTTAAATACATTGAAATTAAATGGCGCTTAGAATGAAACATTAAATGATAACCAAATAATAGTTTTGTTGCACGATTAGGATACATATTAATCATTTTTAATTGATCATTTAAAGTAATCTCTTCACTTATTTTAGCACTATCTATGAATTTCAAATAGAAACCTAAATCATAGGAATTAGTTATAAGTGTATTAGGATCGTAAATTACTCTTTTTTGCATTTCAAGGTCTATAAAAATTTGAACAACGCCTAAATCAGAGCAAATAAAATCACAATTATATTCCTTAAAAAAACTAATAAACGCTGTGATTTGGGAAATTTCTTCATTTTCAAGCATAAAGCTAATATCAATAATTACTTTTTTATTTGTTGATTTTATTAAATTAATAATTTCTTCTTTATTTAAACCTAGAGTATTAAAAGAAGAAAAGTCGCTTGAATAAACGACTACTCCATCTGCAAGAGATAAAATTTCTTCTTTTCTTTCTAGATTATTTAATGTAGCAATAAGCTGCATATTCACACATCCATTCTAAAAGCGGAAATTACCCTTTCCTTTTCCTTTACCCATTTTTTGTTTAGGCATACCACCTGGCATTTGACCATTTTGAACCTGAGCTGCCATTCTTTGCATATCAGTTTCAGACATTGAAGACATCTTTTTCATTGTTTTAACTTGACTTTCGAGTAACTCACGAAGCTTATTGACCTCCGCAACACTTCTTCCTGAACCATTTGCAATTCTTAAACGACGAGATGCACTTTGATCAATTAGCTTAGGATTTTTTCTTTCTTCTTCGGTCATAGAAGATATCATAACCTCTAAACGATCAAATTCCTTACCATCAATCTGCTTCATCGCTTGCTTAACATTTCCAAGTCCTGGTAAAAAACCTAAAATTTTAGAAATACTTCCCATACGCTTAAACATCTTAAGCTGTTTAAGAAGATCATTATAGTTAAACTTATTACTCATTAGCTTT
Source organism: Clostridium sp. CAG:307_30_263 (assembly GCA_001916215.1). Taxonomy (GTDB): domain Bacteria; phylum Bacillota_I; class Bacilli_A; order Acholeplasmatales; family Anaeroplasmataceae; genus CAG-307. The sequence goes on along the minus strand of MNRZ01000005.1, from coordinate 56,297 downwards.
TCAGCCATGTCCATCATTTCATCTTCATCAACATTTTCTGTTACGGTATCAATTAATGATAAAACATCCCCCATACCTAAAATTCGGTCAGCTAAACGGTCTGGATAAAAAATTTCCATTTGGTCAAGCTTTTCACCTGTTGACATAATTTTAATAGGAACCCCAGTCATAGCTTTAATAGACAAAGCGGCACCACCACGTGTGTCCCCATCCATTTTAGTAAGGATAATACCAGTTACATTTAATTTTTCATGGAATGAAAGTGCAACATTAACCGCATCCTGTCCTGTCATTGCATCAACTGTTAATAATATTTCATCAGGATTTGCAACCTCTTTAACTCTTACAAGCTCATCCATTAGCTCTTCATTAATATGAAGACGACCAGCCGTATCGATGATAACAAAATCACAACCTTGAGCCTGAGCTTCTTTAAGTCCTTCTTTTACAATTTTTTCAGCACGTTCTCTTGTTCCCATATCAAACACAGGAACACCAATTTGCTTACCAATAGTTTGTAACTGATCGATAGCAGCAGGTCTATAAATATCAGCCGCAATTAAAAATGGTTTTTTATTGTACTTTTTTCTAAAGAATACCGCAAGCTTTCCTACAGCAGTTGTTTTACCTGCTCCTTGAAGACCAGCCATCATAATTACCGTCATTTTGCCTTGAGGCTTACAATTAATTTCTGTTGTTTCACTACCTAAGGTATTTTTTAATTCCTCACGAACAATTTTTACAACTTGTTGACCAGGATTTAAGCCCTTCATTATTTTTTCGCCATAAGCTTGTTCCTTGACTCTTTTTAAAAAGTCTTTAACAACTTTATAATTAACATCAGCTTCAAGCAATGAAAGACGAACTTCCTTAAGCATATCATCGATATCTGATTCGTTAAGCTTACCCTTACCGGTAACACGGCGTAATGCCATTTGTAATCTACTTGATAATGAATCGAACGCCATATTATCACTCCTTAATTATATTTTTTATAATCTCTTTTATATCATTTAAACTATTAAGCTCTAAGGCTTGATTTAAAAGTTTTTGATTTTTCAAATTATGTAATGAATTTTCATATTTTTCACATATGCTAATTGTCTTTTTTAATTGGTCAAAAACAGCATTTCTTGATATATTGTGTAATGAAGCTATTTCTTGAAGCGTCATATCACAATAGTAGTATTCCTCAAAATACATTTTTTGCTTATCCGTTAAAAGCTCATTATAAATATCATAAAGAGCAATAACCTCTTCTCTTTTTTCTAAATCAATCATTGAAGAAATCCGCAAACAATCCGTAAAGATATGATTCAATATCAAATACCTCTAGATCGTCTAATCCTTCACCAAGACCAATAAATTTGATAGGAATACCAAGCTCATTTCTAATTGCAAGGACAATACCACCCTTTGCCGTTCCATCAAGTTTAGTCAATATTACACCTGAAACATTTGTTGTTTCACTAAATACTTTAGCCTGAGTCATACCATTTTGTCCTGTTGTAGCATCAATTACAAGTAATGTTTCAGTTGGCTCACCAGGAGCTTCTCTTTCAATAACACGATTTATTTTAGAAAGCTCAGCCATTAAATTAACTTTATTTTGAAGACGACCAGCCGTATCGCAAAGTAGTACATCATAATTTTCTTGCTTTGCTTTATTAACTGCATCAAACATTACACTTGAAGGATCTGAACCGGCAGCCTTAGTTACTATCTCAACTCCAATACGCCTAGCCCATTCAGATAATTGCTCAATTGCACCTGCTCTAAATGTATCTCCTGCTGCAAGTAATACCTTTTTTCCTTCTTTTTTTAGTTTATAGGCAATTTTAGCAATTGATGTTGTTTTACCAACTCCATTTACCCCCACAAATAAAATGACATTAAGTCCATCATGCAAATTAAGGTTAGCATTAACGATTTCACCCTTAAGATATATTTCAAACATCTTATCAATAATCATTTCAGATAATAATGATGCATCACTAATTTTCTTATGATAAACCTCTTCTTTTAGCTCATCAATAAACTTAACAACAGTATCCACACCAATATCAGCCATTATAAAGATTTCTTCAAGTTCATCAAATAAATCATCATCAATTTTAGTGTTATTATTTAATAGCTCATGTAAGGTTTTAAATGCACCTTCTCTTGTTTTATGAAGTCCTAGTTTATATTTTTTACTTTTTTCTTTTTCCTTTTTTGATTTAAATAAGCCAAAAAATGCCATAGAAATCCGCTCCAATCATACTAGAAAAATTATATCATTTTTAGAACTACATTTCAAGAAAAAATAAAGATAAGAGATACACTCCTATCTTATCTTGTTATTTGGACATTCATTATTTGAACAATAAATAATTCCATCTTTATTTTTTAATAGTGGACTGTTGCATATTTCACAATGGCCTCCGGTTGGAACATCAACAAAAAGTGCTTTACAGCGTGGAAATTGATCACAGGCATAGAATTCATTTCCTACCGTTTTACCACGTTTGGCAACACGCTTAACAATATGACCTTTACCACAAACAGGGCAAATTATATTAGGGTTAGAATCACAATGAGCACTACAATATAGCTTACCTTCCGAATTAATAAGCATTATTTGACCACAATTTGGGCATTTTTCATTAGTTGGTCGATCAGAATAAATATTTTTACACTTTGGATAATTTGAGCATGCAAAGAATAAATTTCCTTTGTTTCTACCTGTTCTAGCTACCTTTTGCATTATATGTCCTTCACCACATTTTGGACAAATAATACCTGTATCAACATTATCATTAGGATTTTCTTCAGCCTTTATATATTTGCAGTTTGGATAATTTGAACATGCTAAAAACTCACCATACTTTGATTTCCTTACAGCTAAAGGACTTCCACATAATGGACAAAGTTCATCTGTTAAAACAGGTTGTGACTTCTCCATGTTTTTCCATGCATTTTCATAAATAGGTAAAAATTCATTATAAAAATCGCGAAGCTCTTGTTTATAATCATATTCACCCTTTGAAATCTTATCAAGCATAGTTTCCATATTAGCTGTGTATTTTACGTTAAAAATCTGGTAAAAATATTCATTTAAAACTTTTGATGTTATAAGTCCTTGTTCAGTAGGGATTAAAAACTTCTTTTCAACAGTAATATATTCTCTTTCCTTTAAAACTGACATTGTAGTTGCATAAGTTGAAGGTCTACCAATACCAAGTTCTTCCATTTCTTTAATTAAAGAAGCTTCTGTAAAACGTTGCTTAGGCTTTGTAAATAATTCTTCAATTTCAACATCTTTAGCCTTTAAAGCCTCATTTTCATTAAAATTAGGAAGATATTTGTTTCTATCATCCTCGTCAATACCATAAGCTTTTAAATAACCATCAAATACTAATGTTTGACCTGTTGCCTTCCAAATGGTTTCATTATTGTTTAGTAAAACAGTCTCTTTTTTAAATTCAGCTGGGCTCATTAAAGATGTAATCGTACGATTATAAATTAACTTGTAAAGATTATATTCCTCAGGTGTAAGATAACGCTTCATCATTTCTGGAGTACGATTAATAGATGTAGGACGAATAGCCTCATGTGCATCTTGCGCAAGCTTTTGTGTTTTAATATGAGTATGTCCTAAATAATTTATTCCATATTGATTCTTGATATATTCTGATGCTTCGCTAACAAAAATATCTGCAAGTCTTGTTGAATCAGTACGCATATAAGTAATTAAACCGACATGCTCATCTCCTATTTTTTTACCCTCATACAAGGCTTGAGCAATTCTCATCGTTCTTGATGATTGAAAATTTAATTTATTAGAGGCATCCTGTTGTAGGGTAGAAGTTGTATATGCAGGCTTACTTTCACGCTTGAAATCCTTAAATTCAATACTTTTTATTATAAAATTTGGATTTAGTGATTCTTTAATTTCATCAGCAAGATCACGTGATAAAATACGATCCTTATTACCTTTATAGCTTACTAAATCAGCATTAAATTCATCAAATATGGCTTTAAGCTCATAATATGGTGTTGAGATAAAAGCCTTTATTTCTTCTTCAAGATCACAGATAAGTTTAAGTGCTACAGATTGTACACGACCTGCTGATTTTGATTTAATCTTTGATTGTAAAAGCTTAGAAACTTTAAAACCTATAATACGATCAAGCATTCTTCTTGTTTCCTGTGACTTAACCAAATCATAATTAATCTTACGAGGATGTAAGAATGCTTCCTTTATAGCCGGTTTAGTTATTTCATGAAACTCAATACGTTCATAATCATTATCTGATAAATTCAAAACCTCTTTCAAATGGAAGCTAATTGCCTCTCCTTCACGATCGGGGTCGGTTGCAAGAAAAACATGACTATTTTTAGCCGCCTGCTTTAATTCTTTAACAAGTTGTGCTTTTCCTTTAATAATTTGATAATTTGGTTTAAAATCATTTTCGATATCTATTCCCAGTCCATCCTTGCCAGTTGTGGCTAAATCTCTAATATGTCCAAGACTCGACATAACCTTATAATTTTCACCCATATAGGATTCAATTGTTTTTGATTTAGATGGTGACTCTACAATAATTAGATTCTTCATTCAATCATCTCCATAAAAATATAATACATTTAATATAATTTAAAGTCAAAAGCTTTTTTTTATCTAATTCTCTATTATTATATATATAATAATAAAATTTTATCTTAAAAAAAGAAAATTCTAGTTAGAATCTTCTTCAAATAAATCTAAAGTAAGCTGTTTCGTGTAAAACTTCTTTACCGGTGCAAAACTTTTACGATGAATTTCACATGGACCATATTTTTCTAAGGCCTCAAGATGCTCTTTTGTGCAATAGCCTTTGTGATGCTTAAAACCATAATTAGGATATTTAATATCCATTTTATCCATATATTCATCTCTTGTAACCTTAGCAATTATTGAGGCTGCACCAATTGAAGCTGATAAAGCATCACCATGAATAATTGAAGTGTGAGCAATAGCAAGTTCACGAAGAGGCATAGCATCAATTAAAACATGCTCGGGTTTAATTTTTAAGCCTGAAATTGCTTCAAGCATTCCTTTTTTAGTTGCTTCATAGATATTAATTTCATCGATAACACGCTCGTCAATAAAAGAAACATTTACCGCAAGGGCTTCATTTAAAATAATTTTATAAAGTTCATTTCTTTTTTTTAGAGATAGCTTTTTTGAATCATTTATTCCTTTAATTCTTAAATTTAAAGGTAAAATTACTGCTGCTACAACAACTGGTCCTGCAAGGGGTCCTCGTCCAACCTCATCAACACCAGCAATATATTTTATTCCTAAATCCTCAAGCTGTTCTTCATATTGATATAAATTAACATTATTTTTAGTTGGCACTTTCAAACGTCATCGCTCCAATCCTATTACTTCTAATGTCATTCATTACAAGTGTAAATACTCTTTCATAATCATATTGATTTCCTTTTAATAAGCATCCTCTTTTTTGAGCAATTAGGGTTGCGATTTCCATTCCATCTGTATCACCAGAAAACTCATCTATACTTATTCCATATCTTTTTTCAAGTAAAGAAGGATACTTTTTTTCAATAATTCTAAGAGCATATAAGCAGACCATATGTAAGTCAACTATTTCATCCTTAATCGAACCACATATAGAAAGCTTAATACCAACATCCTGTGATTCAAACTTAGGCCATAAAATACCTGGAGTGTCTAAGAATTGTAGGGAATCTGATATTTTTAACCAACTTTGAGCCTTAGTTACACCAGGTTTGTCTCCAGTTTTAGCTACTTTCTTTTTTGCCATAGAATTAATAAATGTTGATTTACCAACATTAGGAATACCAACAACTAAAGCACGAAGTGACTTATTTACAAGACCTTTTTTAGCATATGCTTCTAATTTCGGTGCCAAAATTTTTTTTATGAAAGGTTGAATTTGCTTCATATTATAGCCAGAAATTGAATCTATATCTAAAGCATATATATCATCACCAGTTAAAGCATTAATCCACGCCTTGGTTTCTTTTGGATCAGCTAATGTAGCTTTATTTAAAAGAATTAGGCGAGGTTTATTTTTCAAAATGTCATCAATCATTGGATTTTTACTTGAACTAGGAATTCTCGCATCACGTAGTTCTAATACGATATCAACAAGTGGTAAAACTTCTGCTATTTCTCTTTTGGCCTTAGCCATATGGCCAGGATACCAATTTATATTTGTAGTTGTAACTCTTTTTTCATCATTTTCCATCTTCAAGCACTTCCTAACCTCTAAACTAATGTAGCCGATTCAACCTTAAATGAACCACAGTCAATAGTAAACATAATATTTTTTAAACTAACATAGTATTTTTTATTATTTTTAATAACTTTAGAGTCATTATTTAAAATAATACCTTTAAGATAAGCTAAAGGATCATCATAAATATTTAAGCATCTTTTAATTTTATTAATACTAAGCTCTTCGATATGTATTAAGTCTATACTATCTTTTAAAATTTCTTTATCAATTATATTGTTCATATTTATTCTTTTATTTTCTTTTTAGGAAATCCAAAATTACCTTCTTTTGAATAATATCTAAAAATAACCTTTCCCTCAATATCATCATTATTAATCGCACCAATATATCTTGAGTCAATGGAATTATATCTGTTATCCCCCATTACAATTGAAAACCCTTTTTTTAGAATGCCATTTTCAAGAATACTTTTTGATTCATAAGATGTCATCGTCTTAAATTGAATATTATTTACAGCTGTTGATACCTTTGTATCATTAACATAAAAAACTCCATCAATAAATGAAACCTTATCTCCTTCTTGTGCTACAACTCTTTTGATAAAAAATGTTTCTTCTTTGCGGAAACTGTAATGCTCATTAACATCAATTATAACAACATCATCTCTTTTAGGTGAGTATCCAATATGCCAAACTAAAAGTTTATCCTTATTATAGAATGATTCTTGCATAGAACTGCCAGATACCTCGGTTGGTACAAAAATAAATAAGATTATAAATAAGATAAGATTTATAGTTACAAAACAAAAAGATATTGTATCATAAATTGAATAAATCTTAAGTTTTTGGCCAAGAGAAATACTTGACCTTATAAAATATGATAAGAAAAGCAAAATAGCTAAAATAGAAAATCCTAATATAATAAATAGTAAAGAGGGAGAAATAAATGCAAGCTTATTAACATCATTAATTAATATTAAGGAGCCAATCAAAATAATTAATAAAATACAAAGCTTAGTAATGGTATTTGATAAAATATATGGCTTAAAATCACTACCAATTGCTTCATCCTTATTACTAATCATTTTACGAATTATTTTCCTATTTTTCATTAAATTTCTCCTTGCATATTCATATTATTTAAAATTTATATATTTTTATTCTTCTCTTTCAAATAGTTCATTAATTTGGTCTAAAGTCATTAAAACTTCACGACCCTTTGTTCCAGCTTTACCAGATACAACACCCATTTCTTCAAGAGCAGATACAATACGAGATGCACGGTTAAAGCCAAGATTAAATTGTTGCTGTAATAGATTTACTGAGCATGTTTCAGATTCTATAAAGAAACGTGCGACTTGATATAATAATTCAGCTGACTCACCATTGTTTTGGGGAGAACCAAACGAATCATTTTCAAATTTAGCCTTTAATGCATCATGATCCATTAAATAATCAGGTTGTGCTTCCGCTTTAATAAAATCTGTTACATAATCAATTTCCTCATCAGGAATAAAAGAACCTTGAAGACGTTCAATACCAACGTTTTTAAGAAGCATATCTCCTTTTCCAAGTAATGCTTCTGCTCCACCCTCATCAAGAATAGTAAAAGAGTCCACTTGAGCAGTAACACGGAAAGCAACTCGCGTCGGAATATTATTCTTAATAGTTCCTTTTATTACATCGGTAGTTGGTCTTTGGGTAGCACAAATTAAATGAATACCAGCTGCACGTGCTTTTTGTGTTAAACGTTGAATTGAATCTTCAACATCAGAGGAACAAACTTGCATTAAATCAGCCAACTCATCAATAATAATTACAATATACGGAAGTTTCTTCATTGAAACATCTTGCTTACATTTTTCATTATAATCTTTAATACCACGTGCTCTTACACTTGCAAAAGCACCATATCTACGATCCATTTCATCACATGACCATTTTAATGCCTCTGATGCCGTTTTAGGGTCAGAAATTACAGGCGTAATTAAATGAGGCAGATCGTTATAAGTAATTAACTCTACTTGCTTAGGGTCAACAAGAATAAGTTTTAATTCATCAGGTCTATTTTTAAGAAGTAAGCTTACAAGAATGGTATTGATACATACAGATTTACCACTACCTGTAGATCCTGCGACAAGTCCATGAGGCCATGATGAAATATCACTAGTAATTATATTACCATCAATATCCTTTCCTAACGAAACATTTAATGGTTTGCCATCATTTACGAAATCCTTGGTAATAATATCTCCAAACCATACCGTTTCACGTTTGTCATTAGGAACTTCAATACCAATTGTTCTTTTACCAGGAATAGGTGCTTGAATACGGATTGCAGTAACGCCTAAATTAGCCTGGAATGTATCTTGTAGGTTAGCAACCTTTTTAACATTAATACCATTTTGAAGTAGTATTTCATATCTTGTAAATGTTGGACCTTTAGTAAAATTAACTACTTCACCAGAAATATCAAATGATTCAAGTGTTTCATTAATAATTTCCTTCTTTTCCGTAACCCACTCAGGCAATTCTTCTAAAGCTTCAGGTGTTCGTTTAAACTTATCAATAGGTGGGAAGATATAATTTTTATAAGGATTAACACTATCAGGTATTTTTTGACTGACTGTTTCTTTTTTGGCCTCAGGAACCATTTCTACCTTTTGAGGTTCAGCTTGTATTTCTTCTTTTTCTAAAATAAGCTCAGGTTCTTCAGGCTCTCGTTCAATAAAAGGAGTACCTTGCATTTTGGCTGCTTCTTTTTCTTCTTTTGTACGTTTAACAATATTAGTGAATGTTTGAGGTTTTGTAGATTCAAAGAACTCATCTTCATCATCAGTAATTTCAATTGTAGGATGAAGGGCTTCTATTTCATCAATATTTGCGTCTTCAGTAACATTTTCATTAACTATATTATCATCAAAATTAAAGCTAAATCCTGAATCATTTTTAGTCTCATCATTGATAACTGGCGTACTTTGAGTTTGTTCTAATATTTCTTTTTTTGTCTCACAAGCCTCTTTATCTTTTATAAATGAAAAGCTAACAGGAGTTTCTTTTGTTTCTTGATGTTTAACTTTATTTACAGTGATTTTCTCACCATATACCTCTTTTGCAGTATCAAGATTAATTTGTTGAAATTCTGGAAACTTTGTCCCATATTTTTTCATCAATTCATCTTCTGATATTTTTTTATTTTCTTTACTACGATAATTATCATAAGCTTTTTTTACATCAATTCCTTCAGAGGCATTATCATGATATGTTGATACATCTTTAATACCACTTCCATATAAAGAAGATGCAAATTCACTTTTCTTAAATGATCCTCGTGAGGTTTTAAGGCCTGCAAGAGAATCCTCAATTTGTGGGATAACAAAGCGAGTTTTTACATTTTCAAGAACAGGCTTTTTTTTCTTAGAATTAAACATAATTATAAACTCCTTACATCTTTTTTCTTAACTTACTAAAAAAGGAACGCTTATGATGCGCAATCTGCTTAGGTGTTTCAATAGCCGCATGCTCATTTTCTTTAGGTGCATCCTCTTCAATTTCAGTTATATCATTTTGAATATCATTAACTAAATCTTCTATACCACTATCAATTTCAACAACCTGGTCAAAAACAGCCTTTGAATATATCTTATAGGTTTCCTCACCACAGGTTGCAATTACAATCATACATAATTTTTTTATAGTAAAATCAATTGATTTATTTACGACAAACTTACGAGCCCAATAAACCGGATTGACAACATTAATCACTGATTTAGCAGCATTAAAGGCTTCAATAATTTTATATTTTTTAGTGGCCTTTACAATTGAATTAGCTTCAATTTTTTCTTTTACCTCAGTCATACCAATAATTTGGGATACTTTAAAGCGGCGAAAAATTCTTAAGCCTCTTGCATCAAGTATTTCATCTAAGCGATTTGATATATATACAGTAAGCATTAATACTTCATCAATTGAAAGTTCATAAAGCGGTCTTTTCGATTCCGGAAAATATTTTTTAGCAATATTCATTACAAGTTCAACTGATAAATCCTTACAATAAGCAATAGTTGAATTTGTCCCTTTAAGGTTTTTATCCTTAAATTCCTCTTGAGCCTCATGAATCATTTGTTTAACTTCTTCGTCAGTTATATTGTTAGCCTTTGTTTTAACAATAAAAGGTTTTTGTCTTGTTGTTGCAAGGACAATAATTAAATAAACTAATGCTGCAATAGCAAGTCCAGCACCTAAACCAATTAAAAAGCTAAAAAGGATAGGAAGGCTAAATTGAATTGCAAAGATACTAAACATTTTATCTTCCTCCTTATATCACATATTATACAATAAATTATCAATTTATTAAAGATTTAAATTGCATTTTAAATAAAAGTATGCTTTAATAATCAAAAGGAGCTGTTAGTTAATGGAAGGCTATGTTATTGTAATTGATGTAGATGGAACACTTCTTCCATCTAGTAATGAAATAGATAATGATTTAATTAATGAATTGAAGCATTTTGAAGAAAAAAATACTATTGTTCTTGCAAGCGGTAGAGGCTATCATGATTTATCTCTTATTCATCAAAAATTAAATTTAAAAGGACCAATTATTTCATCAAATGGTGCATCTTTAGACTTTTTTGATGGTAAAACAAGTGTTACAATGGCAATAAGAAACGAAATTATAAAAGATATTTTTTCTAAAAATCGTGATATTATTGAATCGGCTTATTTTTCTTACAAGCAAAAATTATTTATTTTTAATAAGCTTGAAAAGCTTAATTTTTTATATAAAATTAAAACTGAATCCGAAATTATTGAAGGTCCGTTTGATGAAGTAAATCTTGATCATCCTAATTCTGTCTATTTCATTTTGAAAAACGATTTAAAGAATAAGTTTTTTGAATCTTGTAAAAAATATGAAGACGAAATTGAAGTGAACGAATTTGGACATGATAGATACGTATCAATTGTTACGATTAACCTAAAGCATACTGACAAAGCTTATGCTATTTTAGAGCTTTTAATGATATTGAATAAAAAAGAATCTGATACAATCATATTTGGAGACAATTATGCTGATATTAATATGCTTAAGCTAAATGGAATAACAGTTGCCATGGCAAATGGTATTGCTGAGGCTAAAGAAGCTGCTAAATATGTTAGTGAATATGATAATAATCATAATGGTGTTACTCTATTTCTTCATAAAATTGAAAAAGGACTTTAAAGTCCTTTTTTTAATCCATAATGCCAGCCATTTTTAGTAAATAAATAGCATTTCTTGTATTTGATACTCCTTCTCTTATGGTATAATCAAAAGCAATTTTATCATCTACATAATGCTCAAGAAAATAATAATTAGATACTCCTTCGATTTGGCATAATTCAGAATCATGGGTAGTTATAATTGCATAGCTTCCTGCTTCAATTAACTTTTTCGCAAAAGCGGTTGCACCTGTAATTCTATCTTTAGTATTAGTACCTTTAAATATTTCATCAACTAAAACTATCATTGGTTCTTTTGTTTTAATGTAGGCACAAATATCCTTAACTCTTAATATTTCGCCATAGAATGTAGATATATTATTATTAACATCGTCCACTACCTTCATAGATGTAAAAAGTTTGCAAATTGGTGCTTCAAAATGCTTAGCACATACGAAAGCTCCACTTAAAAATAAAATATAATTAACACCAATTGAACGCATAAATGTTGTTTTACCACTCATATTTGAGCCCGTTATAATATTAGTACCTTTAAAATTAAAGCTATTTGCTACGCAACGATTTTCTTCAATTAAAGGATGCTTAATTTCATCAAAACTAAATTTAGAAGAAATTTCAGGTCTACTTCCATCCTTAACTATTTCTATCGTTGCTAAACTCATTAATTCTTCAAAATGACCAATAGCTACAATTGCATTTTTAAAATCATTCTCATATTTATTTTGCCATGAAATAAAAAGATATACTAAGATTCCATCAAGAAGTAAAATGCCATTAAACAATACCTGAAATATAATATTATTACGACTATTTAAAAATCCAGATAAAACTTTAAAGCTTTTGATTGATTTTGCATTTAAATTATTTATATCTTTTTGATATTCATTTAAAAGCTTAGAATCATATTTTTTATTTTGAATTTCATTAAGTAAATAATTATATCCATAAAAACTAGTATTAATTTGTTGCATCGCACTACCTAGTCCATCAGCCTCTTTATAAAGAAGCTTACCTAAGATATAGCCTATAAAAATTACAATCACTGGAAAATAAACGGGCAAAAACTTTAAAATGGATAAAATAATTGATGAAACAAATAATAAAATATAAATTATATTAATAAAAAGTTTATTAGTATTAAAATTAATATTATTACTTAATAAATTAAAAGCATTTTCTAATGAAGATATCTTCTTTTTATCATTTTCTTGTGAAAATTTTATGGCCATACCTTCAATTGCAATTGTATCATCAAGTCTAGATGCTAATTCATGAATCGCTTCTTGTCTTGTTACTAAATCTGCTTCGGAAATTATATTAGATTTTAATGAATCACTTAAAAATTTTCTTCCATATGGTGTTTTAGCAAATGAAAGATAACCAAAAAGTCCACCTATACCATATATATCTAAATCTGCTTCAAGAAATAAATCGCCTTTTAAATCCTGACCTCGATCACTACTTCTTTTATAAGAATCATCAAAACGAGATAAATACTCATTTAAAATGGTAACTTTAAAATTCGTATCATCTACTACCTTTAAATAGCGATGATGATACCATGAAACAACTACAAAAGAAATAAATGATAATGCTGGAAAAATAAATACAAAACCTTTTTTAAAACAAGCAAGAATTAATAGGCCAACAAAAACAACAAATAAAATTAAACGAATTGTTGAAATATTATTTTTAATTTTTGTATTTTTTTCAATTATTTGTTTATAATTTTCTTTTAGTTCTTCTAATTTGTTTTTTTTCATATAATCTCCTTAATAACCTCATTTATCATATTATAGTCATAGCCTCTAGATATTAAATATCGCTTTAATTTCATTATTTTTTGATATGCATCAGATTCCTTTATTAACTTTATTTTTTTTTGACTTTGCTTTAGACATGAAGCTTTAATATCATCCTTATAATTAATAAAATCAAATTCTTCTATAATATTTTGTGGAATATCACTTTGTTTAGCTTTATTTATAATATAAATTGGCCCATAGCCAATCCTTATATAATGACTAACATATAACTCAAAATATTTTTTGTCATCTAAAAGCTTGTGGCTAATAAGTGCTGATACAATTTTTGAAGAAATTTCATCACTTGCACCTTTCTTTTTTAAGTAATTTTTAATTTCGCCAGATGATTTGATATTTCTTTCTAGATAAGTTAATGCTATATCATAAAAATCATAATAAGAAATATCTGATATAATGTCATCTAATACTTTATCATCTTCAATAACATATCCTTTTATAAGATGATAATTTAATATTAAATTTTCGTTTACATCATATTCCTTCTCATTTAAAGTGACAATATAACGATTTTTCTTACCCTTTTGTAAATCATTAACCTTAATCATAATAACCTATAACTTCCTTTGTTTGACTCATAAAAGTAAATGCATCTTTATCTATTTCATGAATTTTATCCTTTAATATGTAAGTTTCATTATTATCTAAAGTACAAATAAGCATTACAAGCTTATTGCCAGTATAACCGCCTCTTACATCACATTCTGTCACACCACGTTCGATTAAATCAAAAATCATTTTCTTCATTTCTTCAGGTTTTGATGTAATAATATAAGCAGTTCTTCTTGACTTGGCATTTAGAGCTATATAATCTACAATATATCCAAGTAAATATACACAAATTAAGCCATAAACTACTCCTTCAATGCCATAAATAGAATTATTTGGTCTAATAAAAAATCCTGAAATTAAAATTATAACCCAATCAGTTAAATACATTGTTTTAGAATATGGAATATGTAAATATTTAGTCATTATTTTTTGAAAAATATCCATTCCCCCTGTTGTAGCATTAACTCTAAAGCATATACCAAGACCAGCTGCCATCAAAACACTTGACACAAGCATTGATATAAAATACCAATTATTAGGATTAACGCCCTTTAAAATTATATCTGGTTCACAAGTCTTCTCAAGAATTAGAATAAAAGTTGGTGATAAAACAGATGCATAGCATGTTTTAAAAAAGAAATCCTTACCAAGTAAAAATAAACCTATTAACAATAAACTTATATTTAGAATATACATAAGTATTGAAGGTGGGAAAGGTAAAAATGGTTCAAGCATAATCATAAGTCCAGTAACACCACCTGTTACAAGCTTAGATGGTTCCAAAAAGAAATAATATGCCACCGAAATTAATAATACCCCAATTGTAATCCATAAAAAAGTCCAAAGCTTTTTTTTCATTTTAACCCCTCGCATTCATTTTTAAATATGCCTTAATAAATTCATCTATTTCACCATCCATTACAGCTTGAATATTTCCTGTCTCATAATCTGTACGATGATCTTTTACAAGCGTATATGGGCAAAAAACGTAGGATCTAATTTGCGAACCAAACCCAATATCCATTTGTTCCCCTTTTAATTTTCTAATTTGTTCTTGTTCTTGTTGAATTTTAAGCTCTAAAAGTTTAGATTTTAATACCTTTAGTGCTATTTCCTTATTTTTAATTTGACTTCTTTCATTTTGGCATGTGACAACCGTATTAGTTGGGAGGTGAGTAACTCTTACAGCCGAATAAGTTGTATTAACACCCTGACCTCCTGCTCCTGAGGAACAATAAGTATCAATTCGGATTTCTTCATCATTAATTACAATATCATTATTATTTTCAATTACAGGGGCAATATCAATACTTGCAAATGATGTATGACGACGCTTATTTGCATCAAAAGGTGAAATACGAACAAGACGATGAACTCCTCTTTCTGATTTTAAAAGTCCATAGGCAAAGGGGCCTGAAATTTCAACGGTTGCTGATTTAATACCAGCTTCGCCTGGTTGATAATCAATTGTATTAAACTTAAATCCCTGTCTTTGACAGTATCGCTGATACATTCTATAAAGCATTAAAGCCCAGTCCATTGATTCCGTACCGCCGGCACCAGGATGAAATTCAATAATTACACCGCTATTATCATATTCACCTGATAACGTTATTCGAATTTCAAGTTCTTTCATTCTTTTTTCAAAAGCTATTATTTCATCCTCTAAAATTTTAGCATATTCTGGATCATCGATTAATTCTAAGGAGTCCTTCATATCGGACAATTTAGAGGACATTTCATTATATATTGAAACATTTTCTTTTTTACTATTATAGTTTGCAATTATTTTATTAGCATTTTGAGGATCATTCCATAAATTGGGATCTTCAACCTTTTTAGCTAATATAGGTAATTCATTATTAAGCTTTTCAATATTTAATGATTGATATAAATCATCTACCTGTTCACTAAATGTTGCTAAATACTTATTAATTTCGTATTTTTCCATATAATACCTCCATTATAGGGAAAAAAGCTCCAAAGAGCTTTTTATCTTCCATGACAATATTTATATTTTTTACCCGAACCACAAGGGCATAAATCGTTTCTTCCAACTGTTACAAGGTTCTTTTGTGGTGCACGTTTTATTTCTCCACCCTTTGAATCATTAGTAACAGTATTTTTATTTACTTCCTCACGTTCAAGATTAGACCTAATTTGAGCACGCATTAAATACTTTAAAACATCCGTTTCAATGTTTCGCATCATTTTATTAAATAGTTCAACACCCTCTTTTTGATAAATTTGGAATGGGTTTTGTTGAGCATATGATTGAAGTGAAACACCTTGTCGAAGTTCGCTCATTTTATCGATATGTTCAGTCCAATGAGTATCAAAAACTCTTAAAACGACAACCTTTAAAAATTCTTGATAAATTTCATCTTCGAACATAGCTTTCTTCTCTTCAAGCTTTTTAAATGCAATATCAGTTAAATAATCACAAATTTGATTTTCATCTAAAGTTTGAATAACTCCAATATCAACGGCACCTTGGCCAAAGAATTGATTATTAAACTCTTTTGTGATTTCCTCATCATTGATATTATATTTTCCATGACCTACTTGCTCCATATGAGCAAATGCAGCATTTTCAACTCCCGCCTTAATTAAATTGTTAACAATTGGCTCAATAGTTTTATCCTTTATAATATGCATTCTTTGATCATAAAATAATTCACGTTGCTTACGAATAACATCATCATATTTTAAAACATTTTTTCGTGAATCATAGTTAGCACCCTCAATACGAGTTTGAGCATTTGTTACAAGCTTTGTAAACATTTTTGATTCAAGTGGAAGAGATGTATCGCCACCATTTGCAAGACGAATTGCCATATCGATTCTTGACTTGAATGTATCACTACCAAAACGCTTTAACAAATCATCCTCAGATGATGTATAAAAACGAGAATATCCAGGATCACCTTGACGTCCAGAACGACCTCTCAACTGATTATCAATACGACGAGATTCATGTCTTTCAGTACCAAGAACACATAATCCACCAAGTTCTCTTACACCTTCACCAAGCTTAATATCAGTACCACGACCAGCCATATTAGTTGCAATAGTAACCGCATTTTTTTGGCCAGCAACAGCAACTATTTCAGCTTCACGAGCATGATTTTTAGCATTTAATACTTCATGAGGAATTCCTTCATGCGTTAATCTTTTGGAAATAACTTCGGATGATTCAACAGAAACAGTACCAACAAGAATTGGTTGACCAGTTGCATGACGTGCCTTAATCTCCTCAACTAATGCATTAATCTTAGCTTCCATTGAACAATAAAGTAAATCTGGCATATCCTTACGAATAACTGGCTTATTAGTAGGAACCTCAACAACATACATATTGTAAATATTTCTAAATTCCTCTTCTTCAGTTTTAGCTGTACCAGTCATACCAGAAAGCTTTTTATACATACGAAAGAAATTTTGGTAGGTAATGGTAGCTACCGTTACAGTTTCTTGTTTAATTTCAACGCCTTCCTTAGCTTCTAGTGCTTGATGTAAACCCTCACTATATTGACGTCCCTTTAAAACACGTCCAGTAAATGAATCAATAATTACTACTTCGCCATCTTGAACCATGTATTCTACACCATTAGTAAAAATATAATTAGCCTTTAAAGCATTATTAATACGGTGTACAAGACTAACATTTTCAAGCTCATAAAGATTCTTTAAATTGAATTGTTTTTCAGCCTTATTGACACCTGATTCAAGTAATTGAATTGTTTTAGATTCAATATCAATTTCATAATCTTCATTACTTAAACTTTTTACAAAGCTATCAGCTGCTTGATAAGAAACAGCAGATGTTTTAGCACCACCAGAAATAATAAGGGGAGTACGAGCCTCATCAATCAAGATAGAGTCTACCTCATCGATAATCGCATAATTAAGTCCTCTAACCTGAACCAAGTCCTCTTCTCTTACGGCCATATTGTCTCTTAAATAATCAAAACCTAATTCACTATTAGTTGAATATAGTATATCACATGCATATTGATCACGTTTTTCTTGACGTGATAAATCACGAATATTTAAACCAACAGTTAAACCTAACCAACGATACACCGTACCAATTTCACCATCAACCTCACGTTGTGCAAGATATTCGTTAACAGTTACAATATGAACACCATTTCCACTTAAAGCATTTAAATATGCTGGCATTACTGCTGTTAAGGTTTTACCTTCACCTGTTTTCATTTCGGCAATATTACCACCATGAATAGCAATTGCACCACAAACCTGAACAAAGAATGGCTTTTTTTGAATAACACGATAAGCAGCTTCGCGAACAACTGCATAAGCCTCAGGCAATATATCATCTAAAGTTTTTCCATTTTTTAATAGGTCCTTAAAGTAAGGTGTTTTAGCCTTCAACTCATCATCTGAAAGCTTAGCCATTTCATCTTCATATGAAAAAACTTGTTTTGCAATTTTTTCACATCTTTTAAGTTCTTTATAACCTGAATCAAATAATTTTTTAAACATATAATTTTCCTCTAATCTGATAAATAAATTTATAGAATCAAATAAATATAAATATTTATTAAATGTCTATTTTTATTCTACATTAAAAAAGAAGATAATTCAAGATAATTAAGCCATTTATTTTATTTTTTATTATACAATTTAAATCTTATTTTAGCATAAAAAAGAGTAAATGCCTAATTAAGACATTTACTCACAAAATCTACTTAGTTTCGATTACTGCATAATCTCCATCGTCACGAGTATAAACTACACATACTTCATTATTCTTATCTTTATTTTGGAAGATAAAGAAATCATGTCCTGTAAGCTCCATATGTTCAATAGCCTCATCAACAGTCATTGGTGAAAGCTCAACCTTTTTAGAACGTACAAGTTGAGATGCAATAATTTCCTTTTCTAATGCTTTTGCATCGAAGGCATCATTAGAAAAAATTTCTTTAATTCCTTCCTTATTTTCCTTGCTTTTGGTTCTTGTTTTATACTTAACAATTTGCGCAACCAACTTATCTAATGCTTTATCTAAGGCACTATATACATCTTGATCTTGAGCTTCTGCACGTAAAACTATATTTTTAGCAGGAATTGTTACCTCTACCTTATGGTATTCTGAGTAAACCTTACAAACTACTCTAGCCTCAAGTTCAGCTTGATCTTGGAAATAATGCTCAATCTTGGCAAGCTTTTCTTGAGCATAATCCTTGTTTGTTTGGCTTGGAACAAAACCATTTTTTCCTAAAACTTCAATTTTCATATAAACCACTCCTTAATAAATACTATTCCTTCTTTACACTTTTATTATAGCACAATATGTAAGCCTTTTCAACGTGATTTTAAAAAAAGATATTTTATTTTTTTATTCAAAACCTGTAATAAATTCAATTAAAAAAGGAGATCGAATCTCCTTTTGGTAGTCTAGTTTTTAGTAATTTTAAAAACATTTTGAGCTTGAAGACCTTTGTCTCCAGTTACAAGTTCAAATTCAACAACTTGACCTTCTTCTAATGTTTTAAAGCCTTCATCTTGAATTTGTGAATAATGAACAAAGATATCATCATAGTTTTCTTTTATAATAAACCCATAACCTTTCTCATTATTAAACCACTTTACTTTTCCAACTAACATACTTATTTACCCCTTTCTTAATACAATTATATTATACAATCATAAATTGATTTTTCTAATTATATCGTACCAAAAAGTTTTACCTAATCAGCCATATAATTACAAATAATATAAATATCTTTATCGTAAAATGACGATAAATCATCAAAAATGTCTAATTTTAGTTGTGTCAATTTAAAATAATCAAATGCGAAACAATAATCATTATTGGAAAATGAAAAATAAATACACGAAAACAATTTAGAAAATTCATATGAATAAGCAAGTGAATTTATAAAATATGGCTTTGGATAAAGAGAGTATATATAAAGTAAATGCTTATTAAGAGGTATAACAGAATAATTAATTTTCAACGGATAACTATGATAGCACTTATCGCAAATTAAGCTTTTATCTAATTTTAAAAAAGTCCCGATATTTTTTTTGCTAGAGAAGTTACACTTGCATATTAAACATTTCATATTATCACCAAAGTAAGAATATCATACAAATGATAATATGTCAATAGTGGCTTAACTAAGCCATTTTTTTCTATAATTTTAATAAATTTTAGTTTTTAAAATTGAAATTTTTACCTTTTTTAATCATTTTAGAGAAAAATAATGTTTTTATTGAAAAATAATAAAAAAACTCAGCTTATGAACTGAGTTAAAAAATATTAAAATAATTTTTTAAATACATCAACTTTATCTAAATGTTCCCATGGAAGATCGATATCATTTCGACCAAAATGCCCATAAGCTGCTGTCTGAGCATAGATAGGACGTTTTAAATCTAATGTATCAATAATGCCCTTAGGCGTAAGCTTGAAATTTTTACGAATTGTATCTTCAATTAATGCCTCAGAAACTTTAGCTGTACCAAAGGTATCAACCAAAACACTTGTTGGTTCAGCAACACCAATTGCATATGATAATTGAATCTGACAGCGTGAAGCAATACCAGATGCAACAACATTTTTAGCAATATATCTTGCCATATATGAAGCACTTCTATCAACCTTAGATGGATCTTTACCAGAGAATGCTCCACCTCCATGACATGCAGCACCACCATATGTATCAACAATAATCTTACGTCCTGTAAGACCTGAGTCTCCTTGAGGACCTCCAACAACAAATCGACCAGTTGGATTAAATAAGAATTTTGTATTTTCATCAATTAAATTAGCAGGAATAATTGGATCAACGACATTAGCCTTTACATCACGTGCTAAAACTTCCATATCAACTTCAGGTGAATGTTGAGTTGAAATTAAGACTGTATCAACACGGAATATTTTACCATTATCATCATATTCAACAGTAACCTGTGTTTTACCATCAGGACGCAAATAAGGAATAGTACCATTCTTTCTTACATCCGTTAAACGCTTAGCAAGTCTGTGGGCTAATGTAATTGCCATTGGCATATATACATCAGTTTCATCGCAAGCATAACCAAACATAATACCTTGGTCTCCTGCTCCTTGCTCATGACTTGAAGTTTCATCAACACCCATTGCAATATCAGGTGATTGTGGATCAATCGCAGTCATTACCGCAAGATTTTCCGCATCAAAGCCAAATTTACCACGAGTATAGCCAATTTCAGCTACTTTATCACGTACAATTTTTTGTACATCAACATAATGAGATGTTGTAATCTCACCAAATACAAAGCATAATCCTGTTGTTACAACAGTTTCACATGCAACACGTCCGTTAGGATCATGAGCTAAAATATCATCAAGAATTGCATCACTAATTTGGTCACAAATTTTATCTGGATGACCCTCAGTTACAGATTCAGAAGTAAAAAATCTAGGCATTTTCAATAACCTCCTTAATTGCTCTAGAAAGCTGGTCTGCACAACTTGTTGGTCGCGCACCACATGTGTTTCCACTTAAAATATTCATAATTTCTTCCATTGGTTTACCCTCACATAGTTTACCAATAGCCTTCAAATTACCATTACAACCACCAATAAATTTAAGGTTGTACATACGTTTTTGTTCATCATAATCAAAATCGATTTGTTTTGAACAAACAGCTTGAGTTTTATATGTTTTATGTTCCATAGTTACCTCCTAAAAATTATCATATATTTTCTCAAATTCATCACTAAAACGAATAAAACGTTCAAATAAATATGAATCAAAAAATTGCTTAAATTCCTTATTTAAAGTCTCAATTGCCATTTTATTGGGATATGGTCTTTTATAACTTCTTAAGCTTCTTAAAGTCACATACATATCACTCAACAAAATAATTTGTTCTTCTTCTGTTTTTTGTTTAATAAGTTTACCACTATTTTGAGTTTCTATGGTTGCCCCTTCAACACTTGTTCGAATTATATTATCTGCTAATCTATCAAGTTCAAATCGTTTGATAATTTCATTACCAAGCTTTGCTTGATTACTTAAATGAATAAAGCGTTCATCCTTAGATGCAATTTTATCCGTATTAAGATCTACGTGCATGTCAATTGTAATTCTTGAAAATTCATATAATTTGGAAGCTTTAGTAGTAGAATAACCTAATATTTCTGAAAAATGCTTTGAAACCATACTTACTATCTCAATATGCTGTCTATCATCATCAGAAATAATATCATTTGACAAAGTAACATCAAACATTTCTTTCACAATGTCAGTAAATTCATCCTGTACCTCTTCACGTTTAATTAATTCAAGACGTCTTTGGTCTTGCATATATTGAGTTATTGCAACAATAACATATAAAACAAGAATAAATGATGCTAAAACAATTGTTCTTAAAATTATATCAGCGAAGGCTTCACTTCTTAAGAATTCAATTATTTGTTGAAAAGTATTACCTTCAAAATCGGTCGAAATCATATTATAGGTAATAGTAAAATGTAAGATTGTAATTATTACAATAAACCATTTGGATATCGTTTTTAAAAGCTTTTTGTTTTGATACAAAGAAACAATAACAAGTGCGTAATAAATAAGCATATATCCTGCCTCACCAAAGCTTGCACCACTTGTTTTCATTTTCATATAAATAATAACAGACGACAAAAACATATAAAAGCAAGCTATATACATTGCAATTGTTTGATGCATCATATCATCTTTATGAGTATATATCATTTTTTTTAATGTTGAGTTTATTAAAAATGTTAACGGAAACAAAATAGCTGTTAAAATCCAGTTTGAATTTGTTTTGGTAATAAACGATACAATAGTCATTAAGGCTGAATATACAAGGTTTGAAACGAAAATAATATTTTTTATTACGATATTTCTTCTAAATAAAACCTGAGTTTCATTTGATATATCAATACCATTTTCAAAGCCAAACCATTCATTAAACAAAGATGAAAACGATCTTTTTTTGAAAAATTTCACAGCAACACCACCTTAATCAACAAAACTATTATATCACAAAATATTAGATAATAATATCATTAAGATTAAGAAGCTTTTGACCATTAAGAAAATCCTTAACGTTCATCCGTTTTTTTCCAGCAATTTGCAGTTCTAGAATACTAATTGCGTCCGTTTTACATTTGACTATTAAGCTTTTTTTAATATTAATAATCGTTCCAGGTGAAGCATCACTATCGTTTTTTTCAATCGAAGCCTTATAAATTTTAATTCTTTGACCATTATATTCACAATATGCACCCGGTTCATCTGAAAGTCCTCTTATTAAATTAAAGACCTTTCTTGCATCAATATTAAAATTAATTTTTTCTTCCTCGGGTGCAATATTAGGAGAAATAGTAGCTTCTTCTTCATTTTGCATAATTCCCTCATTTTTGCCATTATAGATATCTTCAATATTCTCCATTAATAGATTTTTACCTATTATAGCTAATTTTTCAAATAATGATGAATTATTATCACTATCTAAAATTGGAATTTCACTTGATGCATACATCCTTCCAGCATCCATCTTTTTTACCATTTCCATAATAGTTACACCCGTTTTTTTATCACCATTAATAATGGCTCGCTGAATAGGAGCACCTCCTCGATGATGAGGAAGTAATGAACCATGAACATTAATACATTTCTTATATAAATTTAAAATTTTTGTTGGAATAAATTGGCCATATGCAGCAGTTACAATCATATCTGCCTTAATATTTTTAAAATATTCATATTCATTTTTTATATGTTCAGGTTGAAACAATTGAATACCTAATTCAAGTGCCTTTAAGGCCACTGGGGGATTTTTTAAAATTCCTTTTCTTCCTTCAGTTTTTGCTGGTTGTGATACGGCGAGCACAACTTCATATTTTTCATTTAGTGCCTCTAGTGATGGAACAGCAAAATTAGGAGTTCCCATAAATATAATTTTCATATAATCACATCCTTTTTATTGAAATAAATACTTTTCTTTTTTTTTGAAATCTTTGATTAATTAAAGATAAAATTGACATGTCCTCATCATCAAGCTTAATCGTAAGCTCATATTGATATTTATCCTTAACCTTAAAAATATAATAATTGACTGGACCCAAAACTGTTGCATAGGTTTGTGCACTTATAAGTCTTTTAACTTCATAAATCTCTTTATAAGCTTCTTCTTTATCCTCTGATGAAACAATAATCTGAATTAAATTTTTAAAAGGCGGTGTTTGAGAAACTCTTCTTGTTTTTAACTCAACTTCATAAAAAAGGTCATAATTATGTGATTGAGAAGCCTTAATAACGATATTATCTGGGTTATAGGTTTGAATAATAACCTTACCATCAGTACACGCCCTTCCAGCCCTACCTGATGCTTGTTCAAGTAAATCATATGTTTTTTCATAAGCATCATAAAATGGCATTTTTAGACCTAAATCAGCATTCACAATTCCTACTAAACTAACAAGTGGAAAGTCAAGTCCTTTGGCAACCACCTGAGTACCAATTAAAATATCAGCTTCATGGTTTGAAAATTTAGTTATAATTTCATCATGACTATTTTTTTTCGTTGTCGTATCTGAATCCATTCTTATAACTCGTGCTTCAGGCAACGCTTTATTAAGCTCTTCTTCAAGTTTTTGCGTACCATCACCAACATATTTTATATAAGGGCTACCACATTTAGGACATACTGTAGGAATAACTTCCTTGTAGCCACAGTAATGACAAACAAGTCTTTCCTGATTTTTATGATATGTTAAACTAATATCACAGTGAGGACATTTTATTTCTTCACCACAGCTTCTACACATTACAAAAGTTGAATATCCTCTTCTGTTTATTAACAAAACAGCCTGCTCTTTTTTATTTAAGGTTTCAATTAAACTTTGTTTTAAACTTCTTGATAAAACGCTTCTATTTCCTGACATTAATTCTTTGCGCATATCAACTATAAATGATATTGGCAATTGTTTATTATTAGCTCTTTTATTAAGGGTTAAAAGCTTAATGTCACCATTTAAAGCTCTATAATTTGTTTTAACACTTGGAGTTGCACTTCCATAAATTAGAGGACAATTATGATATTTCGCTCTTTTTTTGGCAACAAAATGTGCATCATATCTAGGATTATTATCCTGAATATAGCTTTCAGACTGCTCCTCATCCATAATAATAAGCCCTATATTATCCATAGGAACAAATAACGCCGATCTAGCACCTACAACAATTTTAGCTTTACCTTCTTTAATTCTTCGCCATTCATCATACCTTTCGCCTTCTGACATTTGACTATGCATAATTGCAACCAAATCATTAAAACGAGCTCTAAAGCGAGAAGCCATTTGTGGAGTTAAAGAAATTTCTGGTACAAGCATAATAGCATCCTTACCATTTTTTATTGTATCTTCGATTAAATTTAAATAAACCTCAGTTTTACCTGACCCACATACTCCCTTAAGCAAAAATTCATTAAATCCTTTACTTTCTTTAATCTCATTATAAGCCTTAAATTGTTCATCATTTAGAATTACCTTTTTATCAGGAACCTTATTCAAGGAAGCACTCCTATAAAGTTCATTAAAAAGAATTTCAATTGCACCATTATTAGCTAAAGTTTGAAGAGCTGATTTTGAATAGCCCATATCATTTATAAGCATACTATAATCACAATCACAATTAGCTTCTTGAAGATATTTGATAATTTCTTCTTGTTTTTTTGATGAAACCTTTAAAGTATCCTTAAGTCTTACAAGTTTTTGATATTTTTTATGATTTTTCTCCTTTAAATCAGTGAAAATATCGACAAAACCTTTTTGCTTTAATTTTTTTATTTCGCATAAAACATTCTTAAATTCATCAAGAGGTACAATATTCCTCTTACCTTTTATTAAATTAATTGAATTTAAACTATTATCATAATTTTTAAAGTCTACAAGTTTAACATAATTTGCTTTTAATGATGATGGTATCATCATTAAATAATTTTCTATTAAAAAAGAAAAATATTCGCAAGATAATAAAGCACCAAGTTTAATAAGCTCGTCATTAATTACTGGTTCAAAATCTAAAAGACTTATAATTGATTTTAGGGAATATAAAGATTCCTCTTCATTATTAATATTTATAACAAATCCCATTAAATTTCTTTTACCAAAGGGAACGAATACGCGAGAACCTACTTTTATGATGCTTTCATATTGCACTGGTACTAGGTAATCATAGGATTGATTTAATTGATTATTTTTTATATCTAATACAACACTAGCAATCATAGATCCTCCTTATAAATTTAAAAAAGGTCCATAATGGACCTTAATGTTAATCCATCATTCAAGCTTTAGCACCGAGCTAGTAAGTAGGGGTTGCTGAAGGGTCATTGAGCTTGTCTCTCACCTTCTCTTTATGGTAATATTCAAATTCAATTTATTATATAATAAAACATATTGAAAAACAAGTTTTTTTTATTCACTAATTCTAAAAATCATAATATTGTTATATTATCCGCAATCTCTTCATTTAAAATACCCATACCTTTAAGTGGTTTGCTTAAGGCTTTAAGTAAAATAAACATTAAAATTGACTGAGGAATTAAATATACAAGATTTTTAGGAAGTTCTGCTGTTAATAAATAAGCCTTGAAGGATATAGTTTTATCATTTATTAACCACCACCAATATGTTCCTAGCAATGTATTAACTAAAAAATTTACAATCATTCTTGAAAACAAACATTTCATAAACGTTATTTTAGTTTTATATAAGCATAAAGCATATATTAAGCCTGCTATCATTGCAGAAATTGTATATCCTGGAAAGTATAAACCACTTGGTTTAATCAAAAAGCCTATGTTATCAGATAAAACACCTATTATCATTCCTGCAAGAGGACCATATAGCATTGCAATTACACTAAATATTAAATAGCCTATCCCAATTCCTAAATTTGAAAATCCTGATGGTACAGAAATGAATTTAGAACACATCATTAATGCAAATAAAATTGAGATAGTAACCATGTTTTTTACATATTTTAATTCCTTAAAAGAAGATTTTAAATAGTTTATATGAAATGGTGTTTTATAGATATTTAGATTATCATACTCCACCTTATCTATTATCCTTTCTTTAAGCTTAAATGACAAGATTCCTAAGAATAAAACGGAAGTTAAAATTCCAACACCGAAATATAAAAAGAAATAAATGTATTCCTTTTTACCTTCATTAAGAATTATAGTACTATTTAATATATCTTTAGCATTATCATCTTTAATAAATATTCCATCACGATTTTTAAAAGTGGCATTAGAATCAGATATAATAATTATTTTATGCAAAAAACGGCGAGCTTGTTGCCAAGTATTAAAATTCCGTTTTTCAGTTCTTATAATCGCATAATTATCATAATATGTTATGCTTGTACTTTTATAAACCTTGTTTTCATCAATATATGAAAAAGACGAATACGGATATTTTACTTCTCCTTTTTCATTAATATATTCACCATTAATTCGCTCTTTTTCAATTATATTCTTAACATTAACAATATAATCTAAACTTAAATTAATATTTTCATTTGACTTAAAAGTAATTTCATATGTTACGTTTTTAGGATTGTAAAAATAATATATATATGATGCAGCAATACCACCACATAATATTCCTATTAAAAGAATCATAAAAATATGACCTCTCAAAACTTTTAAAAAATGACTAAATTTTGACATAAAAAAAGACCTCCATAGAGATCCACGAAAATATAGTGGATCGCAATGCCACCGCGAGTTTTTCTCTTCGTCTATCACATTATCCTAGGTGATAGCACTTTACGCGACATTGTCTATGGAAGTATTATAGCATTATTAATTATATTAAGCAATATTATTCATTTAAATTGTGATTAAGCCATTCAAGCATCATAGAAAACCATCTCGCAACATAAGGATTTTCTTTTCTTTTGTCCTTAATGCCGGTTGTTTCATCACTTAGGCTCATTCCATGAACTCCTTCTTGGAATATATGACATTCTGCCTTTACTTTCTTAGCCTTTAAAGCCTGTAAAAGTTCAATTGAATTCAATACTGAAACTGATTCATCTGTAATTGAATGCCAAATAAAAATAGGACATAAATCACTTGTTATATGACGTTCAAGAGACATTTTTTCAAGATTTTCCTCATTATAATTATCTCCAAGTAAAGCCTTAAAAGACCCTTGATGCCAAATATGATAATTACTTGATATTACAGGATAGCATAAAATTAAATAATCTGGTTTAGAACAAAAGCCATATTCATTATAAAATAAAGCATTAGAAAGAGCTAAATGTCCCCCAGCTGAAAAACCAATGGATATAATTTTATCATTTCTCGAATCTCTTCTAAGTTCTGATATAGTTTTAGCTAAGAGTTTTTGTGGATAAGGATAACTATCTAAAGTTTCACGATAATTTAAAACAGATGCATGAAAGCCATTTTCATTAAACTTACTTGCAACATTAAATGCTTCAAGTAAGGAGGTATGGTCATAACCTCCACCTGGAGCTATTACAACCATATGTCTTTTTTTATCATCTTTATAACATGTTGTATAATAATTTGCATCATCAAGCATTATTTTTTCCATTCTTTATTAGTCCCTTCAAGCATTTGAATATATGCAAGTTCAATTTTTAATTTTGATTTTGATGTTTCATCAGTTGCTTTTTTTAAACATTCAGTAAAGTGTTTTTTCTTAGTTCTAATTATCTCCTTAAATAAAGGTGTTTGATTTTGCCTTAAAACAGGTCCAAACTTCATGTCAAGCAAATCATATTTCATTCTTTTTGACAAATCAAAATGTCCTTCAATAATTACATAATTATGCTTGCCATCTTGAATTAAAATTTCATTGTCAAAAACAAAATATTTTGAAATTAAATTAGCTCTTAACTTTTCAATTTCTGAATGAGCATCAATAATAATTTTTTTGAACTTTATTACTTTCTCATAATCATTAAGAATTATATTAGAAATCAAAAGTCCACCCATTCCAGCAATAACAAGTACATCCGCCTCTTCATTGAAGTTTTTAAGACCATCTGATAAAATAAAATCACATTTATCTGATAAATTTTCTTTTGCTACATTATTTCTTGCATTATTAAGTGGGCCTTCATTGATATCTAAAAGATAACAATGGCTAACATTATACGACTTTAAGGCCTTTATAGCCGTATAACCATGGTCACATCCACAATCAACTAAAGAATTAGCATCTTTGGCTAAAGATGCTATTAATTCTATTCTATCCATTATTTTTTAACTAAAAAATCCTTTAATTTTTTTGAACGAGATGGATGTTTAAGCTTTCTTAGGGCCTTAGCTTCAATTTGACGAATACGTTCACGAGTAACACCAAACTCTTTACCAACTTCTTCAAGAGTTCTTTGACGACCATCAAGAAGACCAAAACGTAATCTTAAAACTCTCTCCTCACGATCAGTTAATGTAGCAAGAACACTATCAAGCTCTTCTCTTAGTTTAGCCTTTGCTGTATACTCATATGGATCAAGAGTTGTTTGGTCAGCAACAAAATCGCCAAGTGATGAATCTTCTTCTTCACCAACAGGAGACTCAAGAGAAATTGGTTCTTGAGCAATTTTTTGAATAGCTTGAACCTTTTCAACTGTAATATCCATCTTCTTAGCAATTTCTTCGGCTGTGGCCTCACGTCCATATTCTTGAACTAATTGACGTTGAACACGAACAAGCTTATTAATTGTTTCTACCATGTGAACAGGAATACGAATTGTACGTGCTTGATCAGCAACAGCACGTGTAATTGCCTGACGAATCCACCATGTTGCATAAGTTGAGAACTTAAAGTCCTTCTTTTCTTCAAATTTATCAACAGCTCTTAAAAGGCCCATATTGCCTTCTTGGATTAAATCAAGAAATTGTAGTCCACGTCCTGTATATTTTTTTGCAATTGAAACAACTAAACGAAGATTGGCCTCAGCAATCTTATTTTTAGCATCATCACCACGTTCTGCAATATCAAGTAAACGTTCATACTCTTCGGCTGGAACTGTGTTATTATCATCGGCCTCAATGATATCAAGTTGTTTACGAGCAACTTGACCTTCTTCTACCTGTTTAGCATATTTTTTCTCATCCTCAAGACTTAATAGAGGAATTTTTCCAATTTCCTTAAGATACATTCTTACAGGATCATCAACCTTAATAGAAGGAGGTAAATTATCAAAGTCATCTATTGAAACCTCTTCCACCTTTGATGCGTCAAATTCTTCTGTTATTTCATCCTTAGGTTCTTCTTCAAGAACACTAATCTTTTTAGAAATTAATTCCTTAATTATTTTTGCATATTCTTCAGAATCTTCGTCATAATAAGCAGTTATTTCAGAAACTAAAACATAATCTAGTTCCTTTCCTTTTTCGATTAATTGTTGTAAAACTGTTTGAAATTCCATTCTTAATTCCTACTTCCATTAGTTTTTTTGTTGATTTTATATAACTTTTTAAGCTTTTCAACCTTTAAAAGTAAATTTGCAAGCTTTTCATTTTCTTTAAGATTTGTAAATCCTTGATCAATCTTATCAATTTCTTTTTTAGGAGAATAATAAATTAATGCCTTAAGACATTCGTTCATATCATCTTCTGAATACTTATTCATATCATCACCATTTTCTTTTAAAGATGTTATATTTGTTATATAAGCATTTAAAAGATTTTGATCAAGAACATGAACAAATTCGCCTTCATTAAATTCTTTATGATAAATATAGTAGTTATCAACTAATTCTAACCATATTTTTTGATTGATTTCTTCTAAATATTCTATAAAAGGTTTTTCTAATGAAGGATTTTCTTCAATCTTTGAAGCATATTCCTTAGAAAGCTTACCATAATTTAAAAGTCTTAATTCTGCTCTAGCATGTCCTAAAATTGCCTGCGTTATTCCTGTTTGTTCTTCAAAAGGAACATTAGCAATTTCATTTGATCTTTCTATAATTATATTTTGACTATTTTGATTAAAATCAATCATCAAAGAAGCTTTTGAAACATTCATTACATTTGCAAGATTCTCTAAGACCTTGTCAATCAATATTTGCGATGGATTAATATGTAAATAATCAAAAACTTCATTTTTAGCAGCTTCTATATCACTTAAATTAGAAAAATCACGATTTAAAGTTGCATATTTGACAATATATTCAGATGGTTCAATTAAATGAGTATTAAAATATTCTAAGAAAGCTTCTTTACCATATTTTTTTACATATTCATCGGGGTCCATACCATCAGGCAAAATAACAAGTCGAAGATTTATATTTTGACTGGCAAATAAATGAATAGCTTTAACCATAGCCTTAAGACCAGCTTTATCACCATCATAGCAAACTACAACATTTGAAGCATATTTACTAATAATTTTTACTTGCTCTGGTGTTAGAGCTGTTCCCATAGAACAAATAGCTGTCTTAATACCACTTCTATATGAGGCAATTACATCCATTTGTCCTTCATGCAAAACAATTTGATGAAGTTTTCTTGCCTCCGGTATCGCATCATATAAATGAAACAAAGTTTGCCCTTTTTTAAAAATAATCGTTTCTGGCGAATTTACATATTTTGGTTGGTTAGGATCATTTACATAAATACGACCACTAAATGCAATAACATGTCCTCTTTCATCCTTAACAGGAAACATAATACGACCTTTAAATAAATCATAGAATCCATGCTCACCATTTTTGACAAGTCCTAAATCACACATATCAAGTTCATTAAAACCAGCACTCTTTAAGACATTATAAAGTGCATCCGGTTTATCAGGTGCAAGACCAATCTCAAAGGCATCTATGCTTTCCCTATCAATACCACGATTTAATAAATATTTAATCGCTTCATCACCAGAGGTCGTATTTGTTAAATTATATTTAAAAAATTTATGAGCTGTTTCCATTATTTTATAATAATGAGAATAGTCAGGTCCGATATTTTCTTCTTTTAAGCCTTGAAG
Source organism: Clostridium sp. CAG:307_30_263 (assembly GCA_001916215.1). GTDB lineage: Bacteria > Bacillota_I > Bacilli_A > Acholeplasmatales > Anaeroplasmataceae > CAG-307. The sequence continues at coordinate 24,427 of MNRZ01000005.1, read as the reverse complement.
CTTAATTCCTGCCAAAGATGCAAGTTCTTGTAATGCTTCAGTGAAGGAAATATTTTTAATTTGCATTAAAAATTTAATTGGATTTCCTCCACCACCACAGCCCATACATTTAGCTATTTTTTTAGAGGGGGAAACCATAAAGGATGGTGTCTTTTCATTATGAAATGGGCATAAGCCTTTATAGCCAGAACCAGCCTTTTCTAAGGAAACATATTGACTAACAAGGGCAACAATATCAGTTTTTTCAATAACTTCTTCAATTTGTTCCTGAGAAATCATAGCTTAAGCTCACTCCATTCAATTAAAATTCAAGACCTTTTTCAATATATGAAACTACATCATCAAGATTTAAAGTTACTTGTTCCATACTATCACGAAGACGAACAGTAACTGTATTATTATTAATTGTATTATCATCAACACAAATTACAAATGGCGTACCAATTGCATCTTGACGACGATATCTTTTACCAATTGCTTGAGCCTCATCATACACACAAGAAAAATGACGTGCAAGCATGTCATAAACCTCATATGCCTTTCCTTGATGAGCCTTCTTAATTAAAGGTAAAACAGCAACTGAGTAAGGAGCAAGATGAGGAGCAAGATGTAAAACAGTTCTTGTATCACCATTTTCAAGTGTTTCTTCATCATAAGCACTAAATAAAATAGCAAGCATCATACGCTCTACACCAACAGATGGTTCAACAACATAAGGAATATATCTTGAATCATCTTCAGGGTCAAGATATTCCATTGAAGTCTTAGAATGCTCCATATGTTTTCCTAGATCATAATTAGTTCTTGATGCAATTCCCCATAGTTCACCAAAACCCCAAGGGAAATTATATTCAATATCAGTTGTAGCATTAGAATAGAATGAAAGCTCAGATGCCTCATGGTCACGATATCTAAGTTCATCTTTATTGATTCCCATAGAAACTAAGAAATCCATGCAATGCTTTCTCCAATAGCTAAACCAATCCATTTCTGTACCTGGCTTGCAGAAAAATTCTAATTCCATTTGTTCAAATTCTCTAGTACGGAATATAAAATTACCTGGTGTAATTTCATTTCTAAATGACTTACCAATTTGACCAACACCAAATGGAAGCTTTCTTCGGGTAGTTCTTTGGATATTTTTAAAGTTAACAAAGATACCTTGGGCTGTTTCTGGTCTTAAATAAACAGTTGATTTTTTATCTTCAACAATACCCATATTAGTTTTAAACATTAAATTAAATTGTCTAATATCAGTAAATTCCTTACTTCCACATTCAGGACAGCAAATATTATGCTCGCGAATAAATGTCATTAGTTCTTCGTTTGACATTCCATCTCCTGTAATTTCACCTTTTGAATAATCCTCAATTAGCTTATCTGCTCTAAAACGTGAATGACAACTCTTACAATCAATAAGAGGGTCCGAAAATCCGCCAATATGTCCGGATGCAACCCAAACCTCAGGGTTCATTAAAATAGCACTATCAAGACCTACATTATATCTTGATTCTGTTACCATTTTCTTCCACCATGAATCCTTAATATTCTTCTTTAATAGAACACCAAGAGGTCCAAAATCCCAAGCATTTGCTAATCCACCGTAGATTTCACTACCTTGAAAAACAAAGCCTTGATCCTTTAAAAAACTTACTAATTGTTCCAAATTTATCTTGCTCATAAATAGCCCTCCATTCGATAATTATACATTGTATTATTATATCACATTTTTCAAAATTTTCAATTATTTACGTGTTTATTTTTTTATCTTTTCCAAAAAAAACATATTTTTTTAATAATATCATATAATTTATTGGTGAGGCTTTGAAGCACATTAAAGAATTTATCAAAAATAACTTTATGATGGTATTAATTTCAATCATATTTTACCAAAGCTTTTTAACTATTTTCTTTTTTAGTCAAACTAATTTAAGAATACTTGGTGCACTTATTGTAATTTTAGCATTAAAAATTATATTTTCTGAATATAAAGATAAAATTAGAGGATTTATACAAAAGCATAGGAAAGATAAAAAATGATATTGGGCAACCAATATCATCTTTTATTTATATTTATGAAATTATTTACTAAAATTATATGGATTGCAAACTCTAGTACCATCCTCAAGAATAACGGCAACAACAGCACCTTTAAATTTAGCATTCCAAGCATTTACTGTTATCTCAAATTTTAATGTGCCTTTATAATTAAGTAGCCATTCATATTGTTTACTGCTTGCTGTATACAACTGTAAGCTATTTCCTTCCGCATCTTTAAGAACAATATTTGAATACTTAGGATATACAATTTCTTCAACTGAAGCTTCTACAATATAAACCTTACCTGTAGCTGCCTCACTTTTAGCAGTACATAAATCAATTATGTTCTTTAGTGTGCTTTCTTCAAATGACTTATTTGAATAGGTATTATTTCCACCTAAAACTGTAAGAATTTCAGCATCTTCAAGATGAAGTTGACCTAACTTTTCACCGCTATTATTAACGAATTTACCTTTGACAATGATCTCTTGACCTAAAGCAATTGTAGCAAGCTGAGCAGCATCTGTACGACATGCAATCATACCTGTTTCATCTACAAGATAAAATGCTTTTTGATTTACAACTCCTGCAGCAACAACACCCTTAACAATTACTTCAGTACCAAATTCTTTTTTATATACATCACTAATATTAATAGAATCATATGTTACAGGCTTTTTATATTCAATCTCAATTGTTTGAGACTTACTTGTACCATTATATGAGACTGTAATAGTTATAGTAGCTTTACCATAATCTTTAGCATGAAGAACAACCTTATTATCACTATTATCAAAATAAAATACATTTTCATCACTAGATGAATATGAAATTGTAGCATTTTCAAATCCTAAAAGTGTTGATGAAACACTTGTCAAAAGTTCAGTTTCAGGATCGCCCTCATATGATGAATCAAATTGATCCATTGCATAATAGTTTAGAACAAAATCATTTGTATTTGCTACATCAAATTTGTAATTTTCGTCTTTAACTGAAACGGGAATAAAACGCCAAATACATCCAGAATCTAATGATTTAGCATTAATTGCAGATAAATAAACAGTACAAATTTTACCATCAAAAGGCTCAAGATAATCTAAATCATTACCATTAGCCTGAGTATAAACATATGATCCTGTTGTTCCATCTAAATCATTAATATAATAATTAATAAAGCCATCCCCTGGTGCTTTTTTAATAAGGGCATTAACCTTATAAATTGTTGTTGAAATATCTTCAGAAACAGGAGTATTCATGACATCCTTAACAGTAGAAGATTTAACCCAATCATAATTAACTATATTTGTCTTATTATCATTCTTTTCAAGACGACAATCAACTAACTGATTACATCCCTTATAGCCATACTTTGCTGCGGCTGTTTGTTCCTTTTCAAGGATATAATGAGTTTTCTTTCCATAAAGAGTAATATTATTACCTACATTAACTTCACTTGTAATTGAACCATTAGAATCATATACATAAATTGAATTGGTATTGTCAACTAAATAAATTCCATTTGGTTTCATTCCAGAAGCATATGTAATTTTAGCAACTGTTCCTGATACCTTTACTAAAGAATCATCAGCCTTTAATCTTGCATCATTAACTGATACCTCTTCATATTTTGAAGGATCAAATTCATTTTTTCCTTTTTCAAAGCTTATAATCCAACCACTCTTTATTTCAGGCTTACTATTAAATGTAACAAGAGTTGCATACATTAAAACAGTATCTCCAACCTGAGGCTTATCTAATAATTCGCTATAACGCTTTTCCCCATCAGCACCATAAGAACCATATACTTCTAATGTACCAGTTTCGTCCTCAAGAATCATTTGTCCATATTGAACATTACTTATTTTTTTAATTTTTCCTTTAACATAATATCTTGTTTCGGCATCATTTGCAGCACATTTTTCAACAGCTTCAGCAATATTAAAAGGATTATCCTTCTCACCCTTTTGTGCCGTCACAAGACTAGAGCTTTGACCTCCATTCGTAGTTGTTTGAGCATTATTCTTACAACCTGCTAACATAATGGTTGAAGCAACAACGCCTGCGGCTAAAAAGCCCAAAATTCTTGTTTTGTTTTTCATACGTCCTCCAATTTATCCTCAATCACTTCACCATTACATTATAGCATTATCTAAATATGATTACAACGAATTTTTGACATATATCGACAAAATGTTAAAAGTTTAAAAAAATTGTTATTTACTTATAATTTTTAAATTGATACATAAACCTACTAATTTTATTAGTTAGCTTAATGTATTTTGATGCACACGTATAATTTGGCTCAATATCACACATTAATAAATATGAAAATAAAACCATAAGCTTAAAATATTTTTTAGAATATTTTTCATCAAGATATTTATCTATCATTTCTAAATGATTAATTTCTAGGCTATCAAAATCTAAAAAAACCTTATAAAGATCATTTTCAATTACACCCTCTTTAAGATACTTGTAGGAAATGAAGCTATTATTAAAAAAGTGAACCTGGCTAGGAAAGCCATGGTTAATTCCTACCTCGACATCATCCTTAATCATTTTAAGACGCTTTATCATTTTATATATTTCTAATTTAATATCTAAAATAATGTGATATTTAGATAAATAGATCCAGCTTAAATCATTTTTTACTGGATTAAGCTCAATATTTCTAATCTTCATTTCAAGCATATTAAAGCGATCATTGGCAATTAGGGCTATTTTCTTATATTTTATTTCGGCCATTTTAGGTTGAGGAACCTTTTTGACAGTTTTCTTATGAAGCAAAGAAATTGTTTTCAAAATTCCATCATAAGCTTCATAAATGCTTTGATGATTTTCGTAATAATTATATAAAAAATAAGTATGATTTTCATGTTTAGCAATTTTAAGAGGTTTTAAAAATGGTAATTTGTCGTTTTTTACTTTAAGATAATTAGTATATTCAATTTTACTAATATCCTTTATAACATAATAATTTTCTTTATCGTGCGCAATAATCGTTTGTAATGTTAAGTTGTCAGAAATCTCTAAATGAAGATTAAATAGCTTATTATAATCAGTCATAGCTTCTTAGTGTCAAAACATTTGTTTCCTTATTAAAGCACTTTTCAAATTCTTCTTCTTGTAAATTGAATTTACTCATTACCTCATCCTTATCATGAACATAAAGTTTAGTTATTTTTAAATAATTTGATGAAAAAGAATCAAACAAACTTAAAAAAGAATCCTCATCATTATGAACAACTTCAATAATTTCTTTATTATCTTCTCTTTTTTGAATTATATTACCAAGCATTTCTTGGTATTCTTCCTGAATAAGCTCAGATTCATTTTCTTTTTTATCATTATCAATACTTTCTTCTAATTGATATTCCTTATTGTATTCTAATTTTTCAGCATTTGAATTATTTACGGGAATTTCCATAGGCTCTTCATTTTCTAAAAATTTATTTTCATCAAATTGATTATCTAAAACTTCCTTCATATCATAATCAATATCAATATTATATTTAATATTAACACCCTTATTTTCAACTGCACAAAGCTCTAAATCAATTAAATTGACATCTAAAACATTCATTTCATCTTTTAAAACAACTTCACACGGTTGTTTTAAAGTTTTAAAATTTTCAGTCATATTGTGATCTAGATACGTTAAATCAATCATAATAAAAAGCTTTAACACATCATTTTTCACTTCATATTTATCAATTCTTTTTAAGTAGCTTTTTACTGCAAGGATATTTAAAACATCAATAAAACGTTCCTCGAAAATGTTTATTTTCATTATCTCACCTAAAAAATAATATGCAATATAATTTATTTTAATGCAAAGTAGATAAATAATCGTTTCTTTATAAATCATAACTAAATCATATTTAAACAATAAAAAAACATCTTTAAATAATCATTAAATCATTCAAATTATTTAAAGACGCAATTTTAAATAAATAGTTTATTATTCTAATGTAAGATACACATTTACATCTTTTCAATCTCATCAGTTGTAAGTCCTGTAGCTTCTTTGATTCCTAAGGTAGTTTTTCCTACCGGTTTTAATAATTTAGCATAAGATGTAATCTTTTCTTGTTGTTTCATTATTTGCTCGTCCTTTTGAAATAGTTGAGCATCCTTTTGAAGTTCTTTCGCATCTTTGTCAAAACATTTCAAAAATTTTTTGTACCTTTCGAAACGTACTTTTCCTAGCTTCATTTTATCATTTTTAACATTAGATTACAAATGATGTATCATTATCCTACCTTTGTAATATTCCCTACATTTATCTTCTATCTTTTTCATGATAGCTATCTCTTCATAATTATGATTTGAATTCCT
>MNRZ01000005.1:0-17806 GCA_001916215.1 Clostridium sp. CAG:307_30_263 | reverse complement strand
TTCTTGATTTTGCATAGCATATTTAAAGCATAAATCATTTTTTAAATGAACTTCTTTTCCTCTTTTTGTTAATAAATACTCGTGAAATGTAATTTTTTTCTTGTGTCATATATTTATACCTCCAATAGTGCATGCCAATATATAATTTGATATTAGCATCAAGGTATAAATGTGTCAATTACACCAAAAAAGGGTCGTCCGAGAAAAATAAATGACAAAATTAATTCTATTATTTAGATTTATAGAATTCACTTAAATATTTTCTCAAAAAATGAGATTTTTCATAAAAAAAGCTAAAATTGTGATTAAAAAAAAGAGGATATTGTGTTTCCTCTTTCTCATTTTGATTAAATCTTTTCATTATCATTTGTAGTAGTAAGTTCTTCAATATAATTTAGGACATCTTCAATTCCAGCTTTTGTTTCAGATGATGTCACTATAAAAGGATCATTAATACCTAAAACTAACTTATTTCGAATAATCTTTTTATTTTTTTCAATTTCTGAACGTTTAAGTTTATCAAGCTTAGTACCAATAATACAAACAGGAACATCGTAATATCTTAAAAAATCAAGCATTTCTTTATCCTGATTTGTTGGTTCATGACGCATATCTACAAGTAAAAATGCACATTTAAGCTGTTCACGATTAGTAATATACCCTCTTATCATCGGTTCAAATGTTTCTCTCAATGATTTAGAAACACGGGCATAACCATAACCAGGCACGTCCACAAAGACAATATTATTATTAATTAAAAACAAATTAAGAGTTTGGGTTTTACCAGGATTAGATGACGTACGAGCTAAAGCTTTACGATTAACAAGAGCATTAATGAAGCTTGATTTTCCAACGTTAGAGCGTCCACAAAACATGAATTCTGGCATATCACCTTCAATCATGTGACTTGTATTAGTTCCACTTTTTATAAATTCGGCACTTTTAATCTTCATTAAAAATCATCTCCTATCTCTAATTTATCTATAATTGGCTTAAATTCATCATAATTTAGCGTAGAGGTACCAATCATAGCGTGCTTATCATCTCCATGAAAATCTGAACCAGCACTATATAACATTCCTCTTTTTTTAGCTTCAACTTTAAAAAAATCTTCCTCTCCCGCCTTATTTTTGGGATATCTTGCTTCTAAAGCATCAAAGCCTAAATCTAAAATTTCAGATAAATACTCTCTTTTAATAAGTGTTGGATGAGCAAGGATTTTAAATGCACCCAAATTATTTAAAAGCTTTATACCTTCTTCAGTTGTCATTTTAGAAGCCGGAATATAACAAGGGGAGTCATCTGAAATCATTTGTTGAGCCAAAGTATGATCAATATCAGGATTAGAATGTAAAATACATTGATACATATTACCTCTTGTAACAATACATGAATTTTTAAATAAAAAATCTTCATCTATGTTAATTTTATAATAATCTTTAATTTTATTAATCATTTTATGAGCTCTTTGAAGTCGCGTATTTATAATATTTTGTGAAAATTCATATAGTTCTTTAGGAATAACATTATTTTTAAAATAACAAACAATATGAACTGTTTGTCCCTTATGAAAGGTAGAAAGTTCCATTCCCTTAAGAACCTTAACTCCTACCTCTTTACCATAAGTATATGCTTCATCGACTCCAAAAACACTATCATGGTCCGTTAAACCCATAATATCAATCTTTTTTTCTTTAGCTAAATTAAGCAATTCTTTTACACTTAAAACACCATCAGAATATTTTGAGTGATTATGTAAATCAATTTTCATATTTATTTAAAATCCTCATCATCAAATAAAGAAACTTTTTTAAACTCAACATCATTTTTTGATTCTTTAGCTTCATTCTTCAAAATTTCATCAAGTTCATCTTCAATACTACGCTGGCGTGAAGCTTTAATTGGCTTTTCTTCCATATTTTCAAAGCTAAATACATCAATATTATTATCCTTTTCAAGTAAATAATCATCAGAAAGTACTACATCGGGAGTTTGAGGAGATTGTAAGCGTAAAGAAACTGGCTCCCCAAGACCGTCAGCTAAAATATTAACACCTGCATCAGCCTTTTCATACTTGATATCAAATGCATTTTTAGTATCTACTCCATCTGAATATTGAATTGTAACTGGTACATTTTCCTTATACTGATTTGGCGTCATTGATTTAGCATCAACTAAATAATGAGGATTAGACTTGATCTTCTTGATTACTGGTTGACCTGCACGAGCACGCTTTGATAAATTAAGGTCATTTACTGGCATACGTTTTAACGTTCCACGCTTTGTTAATAATAACATATCATCGTTCTTATTAGTATAGAAGGCACTAACTAAATAATCACTAGGCTTTAGTGCAATCGCCTTTATGCCACCAGCAGTTGTACCATATAACGCTACATCGGAAGCTCTAAATCTTAGGGCATCACATTCATGAGTTAAGCATACAATTTCAAGCGGATTAGTTGTCATATCAACACTAATTAATTCATCATTTTCCTGAAGTTTCATCGCTCTTACAGCCTTTGTATATCTTGAAACAACAAAATCATTTAATAAGGTTTGCTTAATCAATCCATTCTTGGTTGTTAATAATAGATTAGTCTTATCATCAAATTTAGAAATAATAAAGACACGAATAAGCTTTTCAATAGGCGAAATAGTTGCAATATTATTAATATATGAACCAACATCTTTCATCTTACATTCATCAACCTTAAAGATAGGAATATAAACAAAGTTACCTAAATTAGTAAATCCAAGCATTACATCAGTTGTAGAAACCTCACCTTCAAAGACAATTGAATCTTTTTCCTTAATTGTATTAAGCTTAGATAAATTATAATTTTTAATTGAAACACGCTTTAAATAGCCATCCTTTGTAGCTACAAAGTAATTTTGTTCCTTTTGAATTAAATCTTGCTCATCAATCGTTAAATCAGAAATTTCATGTTGAATTTCGGTTCTTCTTGGTGTAACAATATTCTTCTTCATATCAACAAGCTCTTGCTTAATAACCTTAAGAAGCTTTTTATCAGAATTAAGAATTGAATTATATTCAATAATATTCTTATTCAAAGAATCCTTTTCTTCATATAGTGCGGTTACATCAGTATTAGATAAACGATATAGCTGCATAGTAACGATAGCTTCTGCTTGACGCTCAGAAAAATCAAACTTTTTAACCAAGTTGTCCTTAGAATCAGCCTTATTTTTAGATCCACGAATAGTTTTAATTACTTCATCAAGAATTGAAACCATCTTAATTAAACCTTCAACAATATGAAGACGATCTGATGCTTTTTGAAGTAAATAATTAGTACGATTTGTAATTACATCCTTTTGATGTTCAATATAAGCATCAAGAATTTGCAAAACACCAAGGCGTTCAGGTCTTTGATTCCTAATTACAACCATATTATATTTAAGATTCACCTGCAAATCAGTATTTTTAAGCAAATAATTTAAAATAGCTGTTTCATTAGCACCTTTTTTAAGATCAATCGCAATGCGAAGCCCCTGACGGTCTGATTCATCTCTTACCTCTTGAATTCCATCAACCTTACGATCAATTCTTAATTGATCAATACGTTCAACCGTTTTTTGCTTATTTGTATCAAAGGGAATCTCTGTTACAACAATACGCTTTTGCTTATCACCAAAATCCTCATAGCTGATTTTTGATTTAACAACAACGGTACCAGCACCTGTTAAGAAGGCTTCCTTAATACCATTAATACCTTGAACAACACCACCTGTAGGGAAATCAGGACCAGGCATAATTGTAAGAAGCTCATCAATAGTCATATTTGGATGATCTATTTTATAAATTGTCGCATCAATTGTTTCAGCTAAATTATGAGTTGGAATATAGGTTGCATAACCTGAAGAAATACCAACTGAACCATTAACAAGAAGGTTAGGAAACTTAGCTGGTAAAACGGTTGGTTCTTTTTCTTCACCATCAAAGTTATCAATAAATGGAACCGTATTTTTATCAATATCTTCAAGTAAATAATCAGCATTTTTAGACAAACGCGATTCAGTATAACGCATGGCAGCTGGACCATCACCATCGATTGAACCATTATTACCTTGCATATCAATTAGAGGAACAGACATACGCCATGATTGGCTCATACGAACCATTGCCTCATAAATAGATGAGTCACCATGTGGGTGATATTTACCCATTACCTCACCACAAACACGGGCTGATTTTTTATATTGACTTGTAGATGTAATTTTCATGTGATTCATCGCATATAAAATACGACGTTGAACTGGCTTTAAGCCATCTCTTACATCAGGAATAGCACGTTCCTGAATAATAGCCTTAGAATAACGACCAAAACGGTCACCTAATACATCCTCTAAACGTTCATATTGGAAGGTTTCTTTTTGGAACATATCAAGCTTATTTTTTATATTTTCTTTCTTTGCCATAAAAAAACCTCCTATAAATTATCGATTTGAATTTCATCTTCTAATGTAAAGGCGACATGATTTTCAAGCCATGTACGACGTCTTGCGGCATCATCACCCATTAAAAGATTAACCTCTGATTCAGCTTCGTCAAGATCCTCAACCCGAACTTGAATTAAAGTTCTTGTTTCAGGATTCATTGTAGTTTCCCAAAGCTGTTCTGCATTCATTTCACCAAGTCCCTTAAATCTTTGAATAATTAAGGAATCCTTTTGGTACTTATTTGTATATTCTGATAGTTCATCTGTTGTATATAAATATTTTACTACTGGATTTTTACCCTTAACTGTTACCTTAAATAAAGGTGGAAGGGCAATATAAACACGACCATCCTCAATAAGAGGTCGCATATATCTAAAGAAGAAAGTTAAAAGTAAGATTTGAATATGGGCTCCATCATCATCGGCATCGGTCATAATAATAACCTTTTTATAATTACATTTTTTAATATCAAATTTATCACCAAAATCAGCACCAATAGTATAAATCATTGTCGCAATTTCTTGATTTTGAAGAGCATTTTCTTGATTAGCACGTTCTGTATTTAAAACCTTACCACGAAGCGGCAAAATAGCCTGGAAGCGTCTATCACGTCCAGATTTAGCTGAACCACCGGCTGAATCACCCTCAACAAGGAAAAGCTCATTAATATCATGATTTTTCTCTTGAGCAGGTGATAATTTACCTGATAGATTTAACTCTGTTTTATCCTTCTTATCAAGCCTAATTTGATCTCGTGCCTTACGAGATGCTTCTCGTGCCTTACGATTTAATAAAGCTTTTTCTACAATATATTTTGCAACATCATTATGCTCATGTAGGTAATAAATAAATTTATCATAGGTTACGTTATCAACAATTGTTTTAGCAATTGGTGTACCAAGCTTACCCTTAGTTTGGCCTTCAAACTCAAGAACCTCCTCTTCAACACGTACAGATACAATTGCGGTCATACCTGAACGAATATCAGTTCCATCAAGATTGGCTTCCTTTTCCTTAATTAGATTAAACTTACGAGCATAATCATTTACAGCTCTAGTTAAGCCCGTCTTAAATCCTACCTCATGAGATCCGCCATCTCTTGTTCTAACATTGTTTGCAAAGGAAACAATATTTTCATCAAATGTATCAACAAATTGAAGAGCAACTTCAACCTCAATTGGTCCTTGTACTTGATCATAATAACATACATCAAATAAAGGCTTTTTCTTTTCATTTAATAAGGCTACATATTCAGAAATACCGTGCTCATATAAAAAGCTTTCTTGCTTATTGTTTTTCTTATCAATAAGGTTCATTTTAAGACCCTTGATAAGAAAAGCTCCCTCTCTTAAACGCTCCTTAATAGTATCATAATTAAATATTACGGTAGAAAAAATCTTTGGATCAGGTTTAAAAGTAATAATTGTACCAGTTTTATTTGTTTTTCCGGTTACCTCTGCTTCAATTACCTTATGTCCTCCATCCTTAAATTGAATATGATGAATTTGTCCATCACGCATTGATTGCACGTCAAAGTAAGTTGACAAGGCATTTACAACCTTACCACCAACACCATGAAGACCACCAGACACCTTATATCCACCATCCTGGCCAAATTTACCACCAGCATGTAAAATTGAATAAATAACCTCAAGTGAATTCAAACCTGTTTCCTTATTTAATCCACAAGGAACACCACGTCCTTGGTCAGATACGGTAACTGAACCGTCCTGATTTAATGAAACAGTAATTTCCTTTCCATAACCAGCAAGGGCCTCATCAATTGCATTATCGACAAGCTCCCAAATTAAATAATGAAGACCTCTTGAATCGGTTGAACCAATGTACATTCCTGGTCTTTTTCTTACGGGATCTAGTCCTGATAAAATTTGAATATCACCATCATCATAGTGCTTAGCTGCCATAATTTCCACTTCCTAATAAATATTTTCGCATAAGTGATTTTATCATATTTTTGGACAATTCTCAATAAATTATATAACTTTTATCGTTTTAAAAATTAAGATAGGCATTTTAACTTGATTTATAATATGACCTCTTGTATAATATTTTTAGAAAAAGAGGTATTTATTTATGATGTTAGCTTCAGTTGGAGTATCAATTGCTCTAAGTGTTTTATTTTTTATATTAGCTTATATATTAGGATCAATTCCCTTTGGAATTGTAATAGGAAAAACAATTACCGGAATTGACGTAAGAGAGCATGGCTCTAAGAATATTGGTACAACTAATTGTATTCGTGTACTTGGCAAAAAGGTAGGATTTACCGTTTTTTTCTTTGATGTACTAAAAGGAGCTTTAGTAATTATTATTGTTAAATATATTTTCGAACCCCTTGGTCTTATGAACCATTACGTACCTCATATTGTATATGGTGTAGCTGCTATTTTAGGTCATTTATTCTCATGTTTCTTAAAATTCAAAGGTGGAAAAGCGGTAGCTACTTCTCTTGGAGTAGTACTTGCACTTACCCCAATTCCGGCAATAGCTTGTTTAATTGTGTTTGGAATTGTATTTTATACAACTGGTTATGTATGCTTATGCAGTTCATTTGCAGCCTTAACCGTTGGTGGTACAGCTTGGCTTTTACACTTTATAGGCTATAGTGGTGATAATCTTGGATTGATATACTTATGTGGAAAACCCAGCTGGCTTACAGTCATTTTATATACGATAATTGTTTGTGTTTTAATTTTTAAGCACAAATCCAATTTTAAACGCTTAATTAATGGAACAGAAAATTGCTTCAAGCATAAAAAAAATAAGAACCAATAGGTTCTATTTTTTTATTTATTTTCTTCCATTGAACGCATAACTGCACGAACCTGTTTCTCAGATGGAGTACGTCCCATTTGACTAAACATCGCACGAATCATTTTCTCATTAATTGGAGGATTTTTCTTTAATTGACGCTTAAATATAGTTCTTGCAACAAAGAAACCAGCTATAAAGCCAACGATTAATACAATTATACAAATAATTAAAACCTGCCACCAAACCATTATTTCAACTCCTTGCTGTCTTTTATTTTACACAATTTACCTTCAAAAAACAAGTAAATAATAATTACTTTTTTCTATTTCTAAATTTATTTATCTTTAAATATATTTTTTCAGTTTATAATTCATTATTTTTTAAATTGTTTTTATTGCCTAACTTAATGCTTTAATGCTATAATTTACTTGTCAAGGAGGTAATCAATATGCCAAGAAAAGTTAATGAATCTTCTTGCATCGGATGCGGTGCTTGTGTAAGTGAGTGTCCTGTAGGTGCAATTACTCTTGAGGATGTATCACACATTGATGCTGATACTTGTATTGACTGCGGTGCATGCCAAGGTGCTTGTCCTGTAGGTGCAATCGACGAGGAATAATTATAAATTAGGAGCTTTGGCTCCTTTTTTATTTTGGCCTAGACATTTATTTTTTATTTTCATACGCTATAATTGGAGTGATTAAAATAAAAGAAATCTTAAATCCTATTAATGCTTTAGCATTAGGCAATTCATTTAAAGATGAATACTGCTTCTATAAATATAAGCAGGATGATTTTACAAATATTAAGACCGAAAAAGAAAACCTTCTTAACCTTATAATGAGCTATCGCTTTAATTTAATCGACATGTCTTATCTTCTTGATATAAATCCTAATGATTTAGAACTTTTAAATTATTATAATACAGTAAAAAAAGATTTTTATAATCTTTTAAGCTATTATGAAGAAAAGTATAATGCCCTTTCAAATATTCCTTTAAAGGATTTTAACAAATATTGTTATCTTAAAAAACCATGGGTAGGTGATAACTAATGTGGAATTACGAAAGACATTTAATGTATCCTGTTCAAATTACAAAGCCTAATTTAGATTATGCTAAATACCTTGTAACAGCAATTGGTTCTTATGCTGGTGAGCTTGGTGCAGCTTTAAGATATTTAAATCAGGTTGATACAATGCCTACAGTTGAAGCTAAAGCATTACTTACTGATATTGGTACAGAAGAAATGGGTCATGTTGAAATTTTAGCAAATATGATTAAAGATCTTACCAAAGGCGTTTCTATGGAAGAAATCAAAAAAAGTGAAAATTTAGCCAATTATGTTGATCATGGTACCTCTTATTTTCCCGTTGATGCAAGCGGAAATCCATTTACAGTGACCTACTATGCTTCCTCAGGAAATTATATAACTGACTTATACGAAGATTTAGCAGCCGAACAAAAAGCACGTGCTATGTATGAACATTTAATGGATATTACAAATGATCCTGAAATATTAGCTCCCCTTTCCTTCTTAAGACAAAGAGAAATAATTCATTTTAATAGATTTAAAGAAATGCTTGAAAAGCTAAAAAAAGAAATTGGTCAAAAATAAACCAATTTCCTTTTTTTATTTTTGTTCTTTTAAAGCTAAATCTAAGTAGGTAGATAACATTTTTAATTCTAAGACAGACATCTATCTACCTTACTTGGAAAGAACCTTCATTTTAAATGCTATATTGATTTTTACCATTCTTCTTCGATAAATAAAGCTTATTATCTGCTTCAAGAGAAGCATGTCTTATATGCTTATCATTAATTTTCGATACACCAATACTAACTGTATAACTAATCAAATTATTTTCGTATTTTACCCTACCAGATGAAATTGATGTAAGCAAACTGTTTAATGTTTCTTCTAATTTTAAAGAATCCTCTGCCAGTGCAACAAATTCCTCGCCACCAATACGAAAGACATTTTCACCAAAATATTTTTCTAAAATATTAACTAAAGCTATTAAAACCTTATCCCCACTTTGATGACCATACTTATCATTAATCACTTTAAAATTATCAATATCAATCATAATATAGTATAATGGTGTATTTGAGATAGAAAAATGATGAGAAACAATATCATCAAGTCCATACCTGTTATAGCAATTTGTAAGCTGATCCCGATTATACTTACAGTAAATATTATTATAATCAATAATATGTTTAATTGATGAGCCTAAAATCTCATTTAAAAGTTTTAAAATATAATAAAATTCAAGTTTTTCATTTTCTGATTTTTTTTCTGTTTCAATTATCCAATAGCCTAAAAAATCATTATTTTTGTTACAAATTTTAACAACAACTAAAATATCACAAATATTTTTATAATTATCTAAAATATCGTCTACTTTCAAAATAAAGATCTTGTCATCGATTATACTAATAGGCTCTAAGGAATTAACTTTTTCAATCAAATTATCATTAAAGCCAATTAATGCAATTCTAGATGAAATACTATTTAACATTTTATTAACTCGATTGCTAAATATATCATGTAAGTCATCAATTGATTCAACCAAGTTAAGTTCATTAATAAAATGTGTTAATTCCTCGAGCTTCAAGAAAACATATTTATATCGCATTGAAAAAATATCGTCATTACCTGTATGCTTCTCACTTGCTATGTCTTTTAAAATATAATTGCTTTGTTTAAGAATATCATTTAAATCCTTCAAAGCCAAAAGATAATTAGCATCATCATTCATTTCATTAAATGAATCTAAAGCTTCACTTAATAATGCCGTTTTGTGACCTAAAACTGATGAATAGCTTTTAAAACACTTAAGGTAATATTCATAAGCTTGTTCCTTGTTACCTATAAGCTTAAAATACCTAGCTATTTCTAAATGAACCTCTTCATTTACAACATAATTTTCTTCTTTTAAATATTGAAGAAGTTTTATATAACATTCATGTGCCTTTTCCTTGTCCTTCATTGCAATATAAACTGCCATCAAATTACGATAAGACATAGTATTAGGAAATACTTGCTTCTTATTATTCCATTCAATATGAGCTAAAGCCTTAGCAAGTGCAAGATCGTATTTTCCCTCATATATATAAATTTTTGTCTCAAGATTATCAATAACACCTAAGTTTGATTCTGACAAAAGATAACTATGAACTCTCAGTTCATTTAACACTTCTCTTGCCTTATCATAAAGGCCAATATCACACAAAATGTAGACACTATTTAAAGAAAAGGATGTATAATAATTAATATTGTTTTGTTTCTTGCATATAGGTCGAGCTTCACATAATATCTTATGTCCATCAGATAGTCTGCAAGTATAATTATCATAGATTAACTCATTATTTAAAACACTTAAATATCCAGGAAGATCTTCATAATTTGGCATTGACTTATAAATTTCAAGTGCTTCTTGGTTATATTTATGAGCAAGTTCTAAGTCTGTCATATACAAATCCCAAAAATAAGCCATTTTAGCAATTGCAATTCCTAATGAATCATTTATACTTGAAGCACTTTTTTCAAAATATGCAATATATTCATTTAAATTATCAAGCTCATAAACATTACTTAAAAGATACTTTCTTACCAAATCAACATCTTTATTATTTTTTTTATAATTTTCAATTAACTGAATAAAACTCTGATTAATCATAAGCATTCAACCCTTCAAACAATAACACTTGATTTATAGCATATTTATCGTCTTTTTTAAAGATAAAAATGCTATTTTTTAATTAATCAATTAATTTTCCATTTTTTACTTCAATACTTCTATCACAAAATGCATCCTGACATCTTTGATCATGAGTAATTGTGATGATTGTTGCATTTGAATTTTCATGATAGGCTTCAATTTCACCGCAAATCATTTTTAATGATGAAAAATCCTGACCAACAGTTGGTTCATCTAAAATAATTATTCGAGGCTTTTTAGCAAGTGCACATAAAACTGTTAGTTTGCGTTTTTGTCCAAGCGATAGTAGCTGGGGATGAAGTGAACTATATTCATATAAATTAAATCTTTTTAAATAAGACTCTGCTTCTTCATCTGATGATGTATAGAATCTTACCTCATCAAAAACACTTTTCATTATAAGCTGATAGTTAGGATTTTGATAAACAACGCCAATTTCTTTATACCATTTTTTACTTTTAAATTTAGTATCCTTGCTTTTTATCATATTCTTTTTTAGCTTTAAAACCCCAGTAATAGCCTTAATTAAGGTCGTTTTCCCTGCTCCATTTTCACCCTTTATTAAAAGCTTTTCGCCTTCATAAATATCTAAATTAATATTTTCTAAAATAGTTTTCTTTTTAACCTTGTAATTTAAATTTTTTATTTCAAGAATCTTATTTCCAATATTATTTGATTTTGGAAGTATTATCATAGAAGAAAAATTACCATCAAGAATTGATACATCATATAAATTAATTTTACCTTCATCAAGATAATATAATTTATCAATATATTTTTTAATTATATCCGTACGATGCTCTATTACTAAAATCGCATAGCCATTATTTTTAAGTTCTTCAAGCTTATCCATTAAAATGATGGAGCTTCTCATATCTAAATTTGCAAGTGGTTCATCTAAAACTATAATCTTATGGCCCATTGCTAAAATTGAAGCTGCAATTAATCTTTCTTTTTCTCCACCAGAAAGCGTTCTAGTTGTATCATTAAGGTTAAGCATAAACATATCGGCATATTTTTTTATATTATAATCTATTTTTTCAGGATCCATATTTAAATTTTCGCAACCAAAAGCTAGTTCATCCGATACAAGTTCCTGAATAATCTGTTCTTCAGGATTTTGCATGATCATACCAACCTTACTTGTAATATAATCTAAAGATTTTTTATAAACCTCTTCACCATTTATTTTAATACTACCTTTAAATAATCCTGCTTGTAGATTAGGTATAATACCACATATTAGTGAAAAGATAGTTGATTTTCCACTTCCAGAAAAGCCTGCAAGTAAAGTAATATGCCCATAATCAATATTCATATTAATATTATTTAAGATAAGACTACCTTCTCTATCATACTTAAAATATACATTTTCAAGGGAAATCGCACTCATAATATAGCACCTACAATCATTATTGAGGTTATAAATATTATTAAAATTATATCTATAGTTTTTAGTTTAACCTTTTTATAAATAGAACTTTTAGCATTCATTTTAAATCCTCTTCCTTCAAGACTTAATGTAAGGGTGTCAGAAATACTTGAAATTCTTGTAGCAAGAGGAACTAAAAAGGCCCTGTAAAAGAGACTAAGATTAAATTTAGAAATACCTCTTATTTTAATCGCTTCTTTAATCTTTTTTATTTCACCCTTAAGAAGGGGAATAAAGCTTAAAGCTATTAGCATACCTAAGCTTATAGCCTTAGGAACATGCATTTGATTTAGACATCTTGTTAAATCGGATGGTCTTATATTCATACCGGGAATAATGGCAAGCATTAAACCTAAAATCCTATTTAGAAGTGGATAAAAGCTTTCAAGGCTTTTACTTACTAAAAAAGTAAGTAAGGCAAATATACCAACTATAACAATACTTAAAGGCATCACCCTTAAGGCCGCCTTATAAAATCCTAATAAAATAAACAATAAGTAGATTCCTAAAAGTACATATAAGGTATTAAAGCTTTTAGCAAATACAAGTGCATATATAGTTATTGTAATACTTAATAATATTCCTACTAAAGGATGAATTTGTCTTTTACTTGCTATCATGCTTTTTCCTACTTTTGTGTTCAAGCTCTAAAGAAATCTTCATTCCTAAAAATGATCCTAAGGCACATAATACTATTACACAATAGCTCATAATTATAGCAAGTATAGGATTACCATTAGCATAGGATGCAACGGAATTATCAGCACCTATTATTTGATACCATAAATATAAAAATGGTAATGTTAGGGGTAAATATAGCCACGAAGCTAAAAAGCAGGAAGCATTTTTATGGTAGTCTCTAAAAATTAAAAGAGAAATTAATTCAGCTATAAAAGCACAAAGTAATAGACAAAAGAACATAATGGGATTCATAAAAACTAAAACAACCCCTGAAAATAAAGCCATAAAAATAAGTGAACCAGGCTTTCTTATTTTTGAAATTCCCATGGCGGGAAATAGGGAAAATTGAAGCCCTAAAACAATTTGAATAATTCCAAATATAGGTACGTGAGCAACAATAGGCATAACAGAGCTTGTAACAAGCATAATTGAGCTTATTATTGCTAAATATACAATATCCTTCGCTTCAAAACGTTTAAATATCTTTTTATTATCTTTTTCTTCTGTTTCTTCAAAAATATCGTTATCTTCCATATTACCTCCTACAAAATAATACCGCCTTTAATTCGGTAGATTCTATCTGCAATTGCAGTTGTTGATTCTCTATGTGAAACTAAAATAATACTCTTATTCTCCTTTTGATCCTTTAAGCTCTTTAAAATAATTCCTTCATTGATACTATCTACATTACTTGTTGGTTCATCAAGTAAAATAAGCGGTGCATTACTTAAGAATGCTCTTGCAAGACCAATTCTTTGTTTCTCACCAGCTGACAAATTATCACCAAGCTGACCTACCTTAGTATCATATTTATCAGGAAGAGATTCAATAAATTCATGAATTGAGGCTTTTTTAGCCGCTTCAATTATTTCTTCATCCGTCGCATCATATTTAGCAATTTTAATATTTTCCTTAATGGTATCATCAAATAGATAAGTTTGTTGGGAAACCAAGGTTACATTATCAAGTAATGATGAAGTATTTATATCATTAATTGAAATATTATTATATAAGATATCACCACTATTTGTTTCGTAAAAACGAAGGAGTAGCTTTAATAGAGTTGATTTACCACAGCCTGATGGGCCAACAAGGGCAACAATTTGACCACGCTTTACTTCTAGATTAACATTATTTAGTACAGAAGCCTCATCATACTTAAATGATAAATTATTAACCTTTAAATCTAGAAAACTAAAATTCTTACCATCCTTTATTTCTCTAACAACAGGCTTCTCTTCAAGTAAATCAAGCACACGGTCCCCCGAAGCAAATGTCTGAGTCAAATTTTGAGGTAAGGCTGAAAGAGCAATTACAGGACCATATGAACCAAAAATTGTAACAAGACCCATAATCATCTTAGGGATTGTGATAATATTTTTATCACTTAAATATAATCCTAAAATTAAAACACCAATTAAAGATAAAGAAACAAAAGCATAGGAAATAGCCTCCGTAATACCTGACTTATGCTTTAGCTTTTTAGTTTCAGCTAAAAGCTCATCAGATTTAGAATTAACTTCTTTATTGCGATCATCCATAGCATTATTTAAAACAATATCATTTACGCCTTTAATAGAATCAAGATAATAGCTATTAAATGAGGCAAATGATTTTCTGTATCTTACACCTGTGTCACTTAATAATTTTGATGAAATAATCGGTAAAATAATACCAATTATAATATAAGATACTAAAGCTGCAAGGCTTAAATAAAAGCTTGATATAAAGCCAACATAAAGTAAAACTAAAGTCTCAACAATTAAAGCAATACAAATTGGCGAAATTGTGTGGGCATAAAATACCTCTAAGGTTTCAATATCCGAAGTAATCATTGAAATAATACCACCCTTTTCGCGCCCCTCAAGCTTAGCAGGAGCAAGAGCTCTTAAAGCCTTAAAGATTTTATCTCTTAAAGCTGCAAGAAGCTTAAATGCGATAAAGTGGTTAGAATATTGTTCTAAATATCTTAACGCACCACGTAAAACACCACAACCTATAGTAAGAGAAATAATTAGGCCGTAAGACATATTAATTGTCTCACCTAAGAATTTAGCAACACCAATTGAACCAAAAATAGTTACACCCATAGCACATAAAAAGCCTAAGGTACCATTTATAATAGCAAGGAGCATAATATATGATAATGACCCTAAAAGAACAATTAAAGAAGCCATTATCTTTAAACCATTTCTTCTTTTTTTCATTATAATACCTCCTTATATCCTTCCTCAAGACTTCTTTGATTAGAATAAAGCTTATTATAAGATCCATTTAAGCTTAAAAGCTCTTCATGCGATCCTTCTTCTTTTATCCTACCGTTTTCTAAATAGAAAATTCTATTACAGTCAACGACATTTTGAAGGCGATGGGAAATAATAATAACAAGCTTATCCTTACTTAAGGCTTTAATATTATTAATAATAATTTCCTCAGAATCGATATCAATATTAGATGTAGCCTCATCAAAAACATAAATATCCTTATTTGCAACCATATTAATTGCAAGACAAAGTCTTTGTCTTTGACCACCAGAAATATTAGCTGAATCTTCTCTAATAACATAATCAAGGCCACCAATAGATGAAACAAATTCATCCATATTAACATCCTTTAAAGCCTTTATTATTTCTTCATCTTTAACTGTTGGCTTAGCCAATCTAAAATTATCACGAATTGATTCATTAAAAAGATAAGTATTATATGATACAACTGCTAAATGTGAATAATAAAGAGCTCGATTTAGGGTTTCTATTTCTTTATCATCAATTAAAATAGACCCTTTATTAGGTCTAATTTTACCCATGATTAAGCCTACTATTGTTGATTTACCACTTCCAGATACACCAACAATACCATATAAGCCTTTATTTTCAAAATTAAGATTAATATCCTCTAAAATATCACGATGTCCATCATATGAAAAATAAACATCCTTAAATTCGATTTGATTAGATGAAATATCATTATCAGACCAATCTAATTCCTTTTCATTTAAAAGCGTTAAGATTTTCTTACCAGCAGAGGCACCATTCATTCCAATATGAAAGGCACTACCAAATTGACGCATTGGTAAGAAAAACTCTACGGCAACTAAAATGATAAATAGAGCTAGAGAAGCACTTGAAAGCCAATTAAATTTAAGTCCTAAAATAACAAGACCAATTCCAAGGCCTGCACCACCATATGCAACTAAATCCATAATCGTTGTAGATGCTAGCTGCATTACTAAAACCTTCATGGTTATTTTTCTAAATTCTTCTGCACTTTGATTCATTTTGTCATTGTATAAAGCATCAGCCTTAAATATTTTTAAATCCTTAAGTCCTGATGTAGCATCTAAGAAGGCATCACCCATAGAGATATATTTTGACCAATATTTAGCAAATACCTTTTTAGTATATTTTGAAACAGCAATAATCGAAATCGGAATAAATGGTACTAAGCAAATTAGAGCAACAGCACTTTGCCAATATAAACCTATAGTTATACCAAATAAAATAAAAGGTGCAATCATTGCATAAAAGAATTGAGGTAGATAAGTAGAATAATAAATATCAAGCTGCTCGATACCCTCCATCGAAATTTGGGTCAAGCCTGCCATATTCATTCCATCTACGCTTTGAGCTCCTAAAGCAAGAATCTTGTCATATACTTTTCTTCTTAAATCCTTCTTAACATTTCTTCCAAGATTATCCTTTGTATTACTAATTAGAATTGTAAGTATCACTCTTAAAACTATAAATATAAGAGCGATACCAAAAATAATAAGATAATCACTTAGCTTTTTATTATTAAGGGCGTAATTAACACTTAAGCAAATTATTCCTGTTATTCCTAAATTAAGAATAAGTGAAATAATCATTAAGGCATCTACAATAAAAATATATTTCTTATTTTTACCAAGAAGCTTAAATAAATCCTTATCAATCATTTTTTTGTCTCCTTTCGTTTCAAGCTTTTCTTATATTTAATCATTTGTACAACATGAGAAATAGAAAAAATAGGATGAGTAAACGTCATTCGAGGTCCTGAATAACGCATTACATCTTTAATCTTCCCTCTCATATCGGGCTTATAGCAGTGAATTTTACAAAAACTACAGAAGCCTTTATTAACCTTAAAAGGACATTTAGATAATCTATATAAGGAATACTCCTTTAGCTCTTGACATTCTGGACATAGCTCTTTCTTTTTAGTATGATGATGTCCGTGACAATATATTTCAATCATCTTAGGAATAAGCTTTACTTCTTGATTCCAATGCTTTAGCTCACGCTTTTGCTTTCTTTCTTCTTTTGTCATAATTGCCTCCATAACAAAGATTTTTTTGTTAGTGTTGACTAACTTATATTTTAAAAATTAAGCATCAAAAAAAGATGCTTTTTTACGTTGGAATTATAACATTTTAAGACTTTGAAGTCAATATTATTGCAGCATATGTTAAAAATTGGCAAGTATTTAGTTTATATAAAAAATTAAATTATTCACTTTAATATGTTATCAAGCTCATCTAAAGAAAGTCCTGTAATAGCACTAATAAATTCTTTAGTTTGACCACTTTCAAATAACTTTTTAACTATTTCTTTCTTATTTTCTTCAATACCTTCAGCTTTTCCTTGAGCAATGCCTTCAGCTTTTCCTTGAGCAATGCCTTCAGCTTTTCCTTGAGCAATGCCTTCAGCCTTTCCTTTTTCAATACCTTTCTGTTCGGCTTCATATAACTGG
>MNRZ01000044.1 GCA_001916215.1 Clostridium sp. CAG:307_30_263 | reverse complement strand
TTAAATATGTTTACGGAATATGATATGATTAACCCAAGAGAACTTGATTCCTTTATTGGTTTTACTGAAGATGAAGTTAAGGATTTATGTAATAAATATCATAGAGATTTTAATGAAATAAAGTCTTGGTATAATGGCTATAATTTAAATGGTATTTCATTATATAATCCTATATCAGTAGTTGAGGCTGTACTCCGAGGTAAATGTAAGGATTATTGGGTTCAAACGTCAGCTATTGAATCTGTTACAAATTATATGAATTATGATCATGGAGTACTTAAATGTATTATTACTAGGAATATCTTATGATGAGAAAACTTTAAAGCATAATTCAAAAGTTGAAATAATTGAATTATAATCAAACATAGGAGCAGTATTATAGCTGCTCTTTTAATATGTTAAGCGAATCCTCACAAAAAACTGCACGTTATACGTCCCGATTGTTCTTTTCTTCTATGAAAATGCTTTTATTTGTATAAGTGCTTAAAATTAAAAGGCTAGGAACGGAAATAGTATATAATTAAATTGGACAAATAATAATAAATGTGATATATTATCTACATATGGAGTGATTCTATGATTGAACAATGCTACGTTATGGTTAAACCTGGCTTTACTAAGCCTGAAGTTATTCAAAAAACAATTAATACTATAATTTCGAAAGACTTTAAGCTTGTAGATTCATCGTATATCTATTATGATGAAGAATGTGCAAGACTCCATTATATTGAAAAAGAAGTAAGGCCTTATTTTTGTGAACTTGTAAAGTATTTAACATCAGGCCCTGCATTTGGTATGATTTTTGAAGGTGAGGATGCTGTTCCTGCTATAAGAAGTATCGTTGAGGATTTAAGACATGATTTAAAGGTTGAATGTAATCTTCAAACCGATGTAATGAGAAATGTTTTGCATTGCTCAAGTAAAACTAAGGTTGGTAATAAAATGCTTGAGTTAGATACGCAAAGAGAAATTGCTTTATTTTATTATTTGAAAGAAAAAACAGAAAGGCTTTAGGTAACTAAAGCATTCTTTTTCGTGTGAGGTATTATTATGTTATTAGATTTAAATATGAATGCTTGGTATAATTGGATACTATGTGTTTTTTTATTAATTTTGGGAATTTTCTTTTTAGTTAAGTTCTCTGATATTTTTGTAGGTGGATCGGCTTCACTTGCTAAGAAGCTTCATATATCACCAATGATAATTGGATTAACAGTAGTTGCTTTTGGAACAAGCTGCCCCGAACTTGCAGTATCTGTAGGTGATTCTATTTCTTGTCTTATTGAAGGTGGAAACGCTAATGTTGCGATGGGAAATATTGTAGGGTCAAACACGTGTAATTTATTTATTGTGCTAGGGTTTAGTGCTGTGTTTACACCTATAGTTATAAAAAAGAGTGTATGTAAAAAGGAATATCCTATTTTAATTGGTGTCTCTGTACTTTTTGCTATTTTTACTTTGTGTTTTGGTTTGAATAATGATGGGACAAATACATATGCAATATTAAGATGGGAAGGTATAATTTTAATTATTGGCATTATGCTATATGTGTTATATCTTGTTTGGTCTAACAAAAAAAATAAGGGAATTACATCTGAGGGCGAAGAAATCGAAGAGATGTCAATATTAAAATCAATTGTCTTTGTTATTTTGGGCGCTGCTGGTATTGTAGCAGGTGGCGAGGCTGTTGTTTATGGTGCTAAAAATATTGCCTATGGTATTGGTAGTGCTGCTAATTTAAATCATGATTTAGTGGAAGCTTTAGTAGGACTTACTATTGTTGCAGTAGGAACATCTCTTCCTGAACTTGTTACCTCAATCGTAGCCGCTAAAAAGGGTCAAAATGATATTGCTCTTGGTAATGTAATTGGTTCAAACATATTTAATATCTTATTTGTAATTGGAATTGCAAGTACAGTTAATCCTTTAACGGTCGGTAATCAAATTTGGGTTGATATAACGGTAATGCTTATTGCTACAGTACTTGTATTTGTTTTTGCAATATTCGGTCGTATTAATAAAGCGGGAGGCTTTATATTACTTATATCTTATGTAATCTATTTAGTATATTTAATTATAAGGACAGTAAGTGGAAAAGATATCACTTGGGCTTTAAGCGTTATGTTTGCACTATATGCTATAATGATTATATATGTTTTAATAAATGGATTAATCCATAAACAAAAAAAGAAGGAGTAGGTTATACCTACTTTTTTGAGGTGATAGAATGAATGATTCAATTTCAAGTAAGTTACTTGATAAAGATTTACATTATCCGATTTATTTAAAAAATCAAAATATGAATTTTATGATTACACATGCTGTGTGTAATTTTTTAAAAAGTGATAAAAGTATGTTATGTGTTCTTCCTACTTTGTATGAAGCGGAAAGAGCATATTCCATGGCATCGCAAATGCTTGATGAAAATAATGTTTTATTTTTTCCAGCTGATGAGCTTTTAGCTGCTCAGATGATTGATGTTGAAGGTGACTTCAAGTATGAAAGAATTAACACGCTAATTTCGCTTTTAGATGGTAAACGCTATTTGGTTCTAACTAACCTAACAGGAGCTGTAAAACTTAATCATACTCATACATTGTGGAATGATTTGATTTTTAAGGTTGATAAGAAAAGTATTATTGATGAAAAAAAATTATATTCAACTTTAAATCGAATGGGTTATCATTTTTCATATACGGTAACTAAGACGGGTGAATATTCCCATCGTGGTTCAATTATTGATATCTTTCCCATTAATTATTCCTCTCCTATTCGTATTGATCTTTTTGGCGATGAAATAGATACTATTAAGTATTTTGATGTTGAGACTCAAAGGTCACAGGAAGCTTTAGATGAGGTTAAAATTGCTCCAGTTTCTGAACTTCTTTATAATGATGATGATTTAGAAGAAGCCTTAAAGAAATTAAATCAATTTATTTATGATACAAAACCGACTGAATTTGAAAAAGAAAAAATAGATAAGGATATTGAAAACTTATCAACGCATAATCATGTTGATAATTTAACCCGTTATGCAAGATTTTTTTCGCCAGTTGAATCAATTATGGATTTTATGAATGATCCTTTGATATATATAATTGATTATAAAAAATGTGAAGATACTTATCAAAGAATGATTAAGGACATTAAGGATTATTCTGATAATCTTGAAGGTCATTTTCTTTTTGATTTGAATTATTTCGTTAAATTTGAAGATCTTATAACGCAAGCTGCCGTTTTATCAGAGGGAGTTGTAAATGTATTTAATAATGGTACTGAATATGAGGTTTCAATCCCTGATGATTTAAAAGCTAATGAAGAAGTGATTATTAAGTATTTAAATCAGAATTATAAAAAATATACAATCATAATTACAATTCAAAATCAAATCCGCTTTGAGCACCTAGAACAAACTCTTTTAGACAATCATTTTAGCTATGAAATGATAAGAAATGATAAAGCAATTGCGGATGGTAAAATAAATATTCTTCTTAATGATTACTTACCATCGTTTAAATCAAATGCTTTAAAGTTAATTGTTTTAAATGAGGCTACATTATTTAATATTAAATATGAGCCAAGAAAAACAAAGTATAAATCAGTTTATAAGAATACTAGTAAAATAAGTCATTATGATGAACTTGAAATTGGTGATTATGTTGTTCATTTTGATTATGGTATTGGTATATATAAGGGTCTTCAAATGCTTGAAACATCAGGAATTAAAAGAGATTATATTAAGGTTGAATATGATAATGGCGATAATTTATATGTTCCTCTTGAACAAATATCATCGCTTGAAAAATATAATGCTGGTGATGCAAAAAATATTAAATTATCTTCATTAGGTACTAAAAAATGGAGTCAAGCTAAAGAGAAGGTAAGAAGAAAGCTTCAAGATATTTCTCAAGGTTTAATTAAATTATATGCAAACAGGAGTGCATCTGTAGGCTATGCGTTTGCACCGGATACTCCTGATCAGGTTTTATTCGAAGCTGACTTTGGCTACGAATTAACTCCAGATCAAAAAAAAGCTATTATTGAAATTAAAAGAGAAATGGAATCAAATAGAGTTATGGATCGTTTGGTTTGTGGTGATGTTGGGTATGGTAAAACAGAAATTGCCCTTCGTGCCGCGTTTAAAGCTGTTGAGTCAGGCAAGCAGGTTGCCGTACTTGCTCCAACAACCATTTTATCTCGTCAGCATTATTATACATTTAAAAACCGTATGGAACGCTTTGGAATTAGAGTTGATTTACTTAATAGACTTCAAAAGACATCTCAAATTAAAGCTACTAAGGAAGGCTTATTATCAGGTGAAGTTGATGTTGTAATTGGTACTCATAAGCTTCTTGGTAAGGATATTAAATATAAGGATTTAGGTCTTTTAATTATTGATGAGGAACAGCGCTTTGGTGTTACGCAAAAGGAAAAAATTAAGGAAATTAAGCTTAATGTTGATGCGATTACCTTATCAGCTACACCTATTCCCCGTACCCTTCAAATGTCAATGATGGGAATAAAAACCTTATCAATGTTAGAAACCCCACCAAAAAATAGATATCCCGTTCAAACCTATGTTCTTGAGCGTAATGAATTGATTATTAAAAACGCAATTGAACGTGAAATGACTCGCCATGGTCAAGTATTTTATATGTATAATTTTAAAGATACAATTTATGATGTAGCCCATCATCTTCAAGCATTAGTTCCTGATTGTCGTATATGTGTTGGACATGGCGGAATGGATAAAGAGGAGCTTGAAGGAATTATTACAGATTTTATTGATAAAAAATATGATATGCTTGTGTGTACAACAATTATTGAAACAGGAATTGATATTCCGGATGCAAATACATTAATTGTACATGATGCTAATAGGCTTGGATTATCACAGCTTTATCAGCTTCGAGGCCGTGTTGGAAGAAGTGATAAAATAGCTTATGCATATTTGATGTATGAACCAAATTATATTCTTACAGAGCAAGCTTTAAAGCGACTTGATACAATAAAAGAGTTTAATGAATTAGGTTCGGGCTTTAAAATAGCGATGAGAGACCTATCAATTCGTGGAGCCGGAGATATTTTAGGTGATGAACAATCTGGCTTTATTGAAACAGTTGGTCTTGAGACCTATCTTCACCTACTTGATGAGGAACTTCACCGTGCTAAAAATCCATATGAAGCACCAAAGGAAAAGAAGGACCCATCACTTACAAAAGCCTATGCCAATCGTTTTATTTCATCTGACTATATTAATAATGAGGATGTGAAGATTGAAATTCACAAGCGCATTGCTAAAATTGAAAGACTTAATGAATTACATGATCTTCAGACTGAATTATTGGACCGTTTTGGTAAATATGATTCAGAACTTGATATTTATATGCATGAAATGCTTCTTAATAAGCTTTGTGATAAACTTGAAATCAAAAAGATTTTGGACACTAAGAGCCAAATGATCTTATTTATGTCACAAGCAATGTCATCTAAAATGGATGGAAATAAAATGTTTGAACTCGCAAATAAATTGAGTGAAAATATTGTTTTAAATTATTATAATAGACAAATTGAAATTACGATAAATAAAATAGGTGATTCTAAGAATTATTTAATTACACTTTCGACATTCTTAGATATGATCCTTGATAAATAGTAATTGAGATAAATTTCTAAAAGCATCATTATAATTAATGGTGTTTTTTTAGTTGAAAAAAATGTATAAAATGGTAGTAATGTGTAAAAATATAAATGGTGATTTATATGAAGGAAACAGGTGTTATTCGTCGAATTGATGAATTAGGGCGAATCGTTATTCCTAAAGAAATAAGAAAACGTCTTCGCGTCGGTCCTGGTGATATGCTAGATATTTATACATCAGATAAGCAAATTGTTTTGTCTAAATATACTGAGCTTAATGAAATTGATGAGCATTTGTTATATTTATTAAAAGCATTCAAAAATAATCATTTAGATTTGATTGTAACTTCATCATCAGATGTTATAGCGTCTACTACGAATAGAATTTCTAAGCATGATGTTATTACCGAAGAATTTTTGAATTTATTTTTAAAGGATGGAAGTATTTCTCTAACGCCATCAAATCAAATTTCTCTTACAAAGCAGGTGAAATTTGAAAAATATATCTTTGGCCGTAAGTTGGTTAAACTTGGTGATTTAAAGGCGGTTATTATTTTAATAAGTGAAGAACCTTTAATGAAATCAGAGCTTGAAATTATTGATGTAATATCTTCTTATTTATCTTCTTATTTTTAAAAGTCAGAATATCTGGCTTTTTTGATACAATAAAGATAAATTTCAAGCATTTCTATAATTATTATAATAACATTCGAAGCGAAAACGTTTTCAATATAATTTTTTTTAAAAATCACAATTTTAGCTTTTTTTAATGAAAAATCTTATTTTTGGAGAAAATATTTAAGTGAATTCTATAA
>MNRZ01000043.1 GCA_001916215.1 Clostridium sp. CAG:307_30_263 | reverse complement strand
GGATGAGAAGGCTAAGCCTGGCTATGGTCTATATGATAGAGCTTTAGGTTCTATGTATATAACAGGTATCTGGGAAGCCTTAGATAGAATGGAAAATAAGTAGTAACATAAAGGTTGGTTAAATATCAACCTTTTTTACTTAGGATAAAAAAATCAGTTTTAAGTAAAGAAAATGCTTATATTTTTACTTAGATGTAAAATACAAGTATGATGGATACATTATTATATTAGATAAGATACAGAGTTATAATTAAATTGTAAAATAAAAAAAGCGACTAATAATAATCGCTTTTTGTCGTTATCAAATATTATTTTAAAATTATTTTTAATAAATCATCAATGATGCTATCACTTAAATTTATTAGTTCTGTTTTACTAGCTGTTTTCGAATTTAGATAGAATGATGTAATATTAGTAAAACCTCCAACTAAAAAGGCAGATACAGCATTAGCCGGATATCTAAGCTTTGCAGCGTCAAAATGATTAGCTACTAAGTTACTTAGCTTTTCGAAGGCTGTATTTTGAATAATATAGGCCATAATAGAATTGCCTTGATATTCAAGGGTCATTAAAATATTTTTATTGTCGAAGCATAAATCAGCAATTTTATTAAACAATGTTTTAAAGAAAAGATTAGGCTCAGTTGAAATTTCATAGGCTTCTTTAGAACTATTAAAAATATCCATTAATATTTCATCAAGATATTCTTTAAAAAGATCATACTTGTCTTGATAATGATTATAGAAAGTTACACGATTAACATT
The DNA here is from genome assembly GCA_001916215.1 of Clostridium sp. CAG:307_30_263. GTDB lineage: Bacteria > Bacillota_I > Bacilli_A > Acholeplasmatales > Anaeroplasmataceae > CAG-307. The sequence goes on along the minus strand of MNRZ01000043.1, from coordinate 6,435 downwards.
AGCTTCATCACATATTTTTTGAATGGTAAGCTTATCGAAGGAATTGTCTTTCATTAATGTTTGAAAGGCTTGCTTTATAGCGGCTTTAGTTTTAATTGTTCTAATATCGTTTTTCATTTACAATTTTCCTTTTCCGTCGTTTAATTTACATTTGTAAAAAAATGTAATTGAATCATTCTTTACAATATTATATTATATCATAGGTTTTTTTAAAATTCGACACTTTAGGAGGTAAAAAATGAAGAAAATATGTAAATTTATTGTAGATCATGCTAAAACCATATTGATTTTATTTATTCCAATCCTAATATTATGTGCACTTTCAATTGATAAGGTGAATATTGAATATTCTATTACATCATATTTACCAGCAAGTACAGATACTAAAAAAGCACTTGATATTATGGATGAGGAATTTGTAACCTATGGTACATCTACTTTTTTAATTCGTAATATAACTTATGAAGATGCATCTAAGCTTAAAGATGAAATAGAAGAGCTTCCGGGTGTAAAGTCTTTACCATTTGAAAATACAAAAGACTATTACTCATCATCATCAGCTCTATTTACAATTACATATGATGGTACAGAAGATGACCAAATATGTGTTGATGCTTATAATCAGGTTTTAAAAATGGTTAAGCCGTATGATGCTCTTGTAAAAAACTCACTTGTAGATACATATGCAGATGATTTAGCTCGTGATATTAATAACATCTTGATTCTTGTAATTGGTGTAATTATCATTGTCCTAGCCTTTACTTCAAAGAGTTTTGCAGAAGTAATTGTATTTTTACTTGTATTTGGTGCAGCTGCCTTACTAAATATGGGTACTAACTTCTTTTTTGGAACAATTTCCTTTATTTCAAATTCGGTTTGTGTAATTTTACAGCTAGCTCTTGCAATCGATTACGCTATTATTTTATCTCATCGTTTTGCAGAAGAAAAAGCACGAGGCTTAGCTCCAAAAGAAGCTTTAACAGAAGCACTATCAAAAGCTATTCCAGAAATTTTTGGCTCATCATTAACTACTATTTCCGGTTTGCTTGCTCTATGCTGTATGACATTAAAGCTTGGTCAGGATATGGGATTAGTACTTGCTAAGAGTATTGTTTGTTCAATGCTAATTGTATTCCTTTTAATGCCAAGTATTATTTTATTATTCACTAAAGCGATTGATAAAACATCACATCGTGATTTTGTCCCTAAAATTACATTTTTTTCAAAAGGCGTATTAAAACTTAAACACATAATTCCTTTTATTTTCGTTGCTTTAGTTGGTGTTGGTGCTTATTTTTCTATGAATCTATCATATAGCTATGCTCAAAGTGCTATTTCAACATCCAAACCAACTGAATCAATGATTGCTTCAAGTCAAATAAAAGAAATCTTTGGTTCAAAAAATCAGTTTGTTATTTTAGTTCCTGCTGGTGATTATCAAGAAGAAAAGCAGGTTGTAGAATATCTAAAGGAAGAAAATCTTGTTAGTGATATTACTTGTATTTCAAATGTTGAAATTACATCTAATAACATTACATATTCTCTAGTCGATAAAATGAATTATAAGGATTTCGCTTTATTTTTGGGTATTGACCAAACAACTGCTAAGGATATATATCTTGCGTATGCTTATCTTTCAAGTGAGGATAATGATTTTGAAGAGGTAATGATATTTGAAGCTAATCCTGATATTTATACAACAACCATTCTCGACATGGCCGATTGTGCGTTTTCACATGATGATTTTATAAGAGCTTATTTAAATAATAATCAGGATTTACTTGATAATTATGACGATATTAAAGATCAAATTAGTGATGCTGAGGACCAATTAATTGGTACAAATTATACACGTATTGTATTTAATATTAAATCTGAAATTGAAGATAAAGAAACATTTGATTTAATTGAACGTATGACAAATAATTTGAAGCCATATCATCCGGGATTGATATTTGCTGGTGATTCAATGTCATCATATGATTTGAATGCATCTTTTTCAACTGATAATCTTTTGATTTCTGTTCTTACCATTGTATTTGTTTATTTAATCTTAATGTTTACCTCAAGCTCTTGGGGACTACCTTTATTACAGGTTGCGACAATCCAAGGTGCGATATTTATTAACTTTGCAGTTCCCGCAATAGAAGGAATTAATATTTTCTTCTTTGTATATTTGATTGTATCTTCAATTCAAATGGGTGCGACAATTGATTACGCTATTGTAATAACTAACCGTTATACAGAACTAAGAAGTGGTGGAAGCGACAAACGAAACGCAGTTATTGATACCTTAAATCAATCATTTCCAACGATCGTTACATCAGGAACAATTATGATTGCGGCGGGATATTTAATTTACTTTCTTGTATCAGACCCTCTTATTTCAACCCTAGGTCTAGCACTTGGAAGAGGAACAATAATTTCAATTTTATGTGTTATGTGTGTACTTCCTATTTTCTTGTATTTCTTTGCGGACAAGCTTTTAAAACTAAAGCTTCCTAAGATTAATACCGAAAAGTATAAGAAGCACTTTAAAAAAATTAAAACAATAAAGGAGGATACTAACAATGAAGATTAAAAGATTACTTTCAATTTGCTTTATAGCTATTTTTTCTTGCTTAACTTTGTTTCTAACTACTAAGTCAGAGGCTTTAGATGAAGACTATTATGTGACATTTTCAGCGGATAATTATCAGAAAAAGTCAGCTAATAAAATGACAAAGCCTAGTGAAGATGCTGATTATTATGTTCTTTTAAATGTTAATCTAGATGCTACTAATAAATTTAGAGTAGAATCAAATAGTGGAGTTATTTATTATAACAAGAGTGGTAATGCAATGAGTGTTTCTGTTACAACTGCTTCTAAATATAATATTTATTTTGCTAAGGATTATGTTTATGATGAAGAGCATGTAAATGATACATTGACTAAAACCGATGCTCATATTTCTTATGAATACTATTTAAAGCCAAGCTTTAAGGCTGTTGTTGGTGAAAATGAATACGAGCTTAAGTTTAATCAATTTAATAGTTCTTATGATGAATATTATATTGATGAGATAAAGTTAAATGAAAATGATGTTATTTCATTTAAGGATAATGAAGGAAATAATCTAAATTATAGCCTTGACTTAGAAAAATATACTGTCCCTGCTTCTGGAACTTATCGTATTTTATATACACCTGGAAAAATAACTGATAGTAATTTATATTTATATGATGAAAATGGTAATTTTGGTACAGGTGATGATTATAAATACTATTCTTACATTAATGAGGCTAGTTTATATTATGTTGTATTTAAAGAAAAATATATTTCAAAATATACAGAAAGTGTAAAAATAAATAATGAAGATGCTTATAAGCTAAACTATAACCACGATGATGCATCAGGTGGCTATAAATCACTTGATTTCTATGTTGGTGCAGAGGATGCTAATCTAAATTATTTAATTTATCGTTTTGATGAGATTACAAATGATTATATATTAATTAACGATGACAATGATGATGATACCGTTATTTCTAAGATTGATCTTGATGATAGAGGCTGGTATGAAATTTCTTTTATAGCTTTAAATGATAAGTACCAAACTAAGGCAATTAAGCAAGAGCGTGCTATTAATGATTATTACATTGCATCTAATTTGAATGATTATTTATTTGATGAATATGGTAATCATGATTTAAATGAACTATATAAATTCACAGAAATAAAAGAAGATAATGATGATTTATATAATAAGGATTATGCTCAGTATCTTTTATATTTAACTATTGATGAATATCAAGCTAAAAATAAGGTTGAATTTTATATTACTGATGGTGTAAAGGATTATAAGGATGGTTCAAATTATATTAGCTTAAATCAGGCTGGTACCTATGAAATTATTTTTTCACCAGATCATGTTTATTCTCGTTTAAGAAATTATAAATATTCTCTTCTTGCAGATGAAAACGTTAAGGAAGAAGTAGTAATTTCAAACGTATCTGATTTTGTTAATTTTGTAAATAATTGTAACAGTGATAGAGAATATTCTTTAAATAAAGTATTCAATTTAGTTAAAGATATCGATATATCAAAAATTGCTAGTAAACATATAACAAGCTTCAGTGGCGAATTTAATGGTAATTATCATACGATTAGCAATTTAGCAATTAGCTATGATGATTCTACTGATGATGCATCTTTATTTGGCTTAGTAACTAAGACTGGTGTAATAAAGAATGTTGAATTTGAGAACGCTAAAATTACAGCCGAAGGTGGATCTTATGTTGGAATTGTTGGACATTTATTTGGTAACGTAGAAAATGTTACTGTAAGTGGTAGCATTAGTGGTAAAAGCTATGTTGGTGTAATTGCATATATGGGTAATTACAAGCTTGATAAGGATGATAGTTCTGTAGATTCAACTAAAAATATAGGCTATTCTCGGGCAATTAATGTTACTAACAATGCAAATGTTTTAGGTAAGAGCTATGTTGGTGGAATTGTTGGATTTAATGGGGGCAAGGTTATCAATTCAACTAATAGAGGTGAAATTAATAATAAACAATATCCAACTAATGAAAATGTTAGATGTATTGGTGGAGTAGCCGGCTATTCAATTGGAGAAATTATTTCAAGCGAAAATCGCGGTAGAGTAGGATACTCTAGTGTTGGTGTATTTGTTGGAGGACTTGCAGGCCTTAGTAATGGTGCTTTCTACTTTAGTAATAATTATGCTGATATTTATGGTAGAACTAATGTCGGTGGTATTGTTGGCTACTATACAACTGTATCTTCTGATTCAAATTATAATGAGTATTTTGGTTCATCTGATTATCAAGAAATTATTGATTCAATTTTAAATTCATCAAGCGATAAAAATGATGATGTTGTATCTAGTACTAATTTAAATAAGAATATTATTTTATATTGCTACAACAACGGTACTATTTTTGGTAATGGAAGTGTTGGCGGAATTTGTGGATTAGTTGATATTTCAAGTACAATTAGAGCATGTATTAATAAAGCCAATGTTTCTGTTGAAAGTGGTTCATATGTAGGCGGTATTGTAGGGCAAATGAAGAATGGTACCATTACAGAATCAATTTCTTATGGTAATATATTTGCAAGCGGCCTAAATAGCGCTCAATATGTTGGTGGAATTGCTGGTTATATTGATGGTACTATCTCTTATTCAATGTCTTATACTGTTATTAAGGGTCTAAATTATCTTGGTGGAATTTCGGGATATGCTACAAAGACTTCAAAGATAATTTCTAATTTAAGTGATTGCTATTTTGTCGTTGAAACAGGTTCAACATATATAGGTAATATTTTAGGATGTGCTGATTCCTTAGATATGTCATCAGGTACATTCAATGAAAATATTAAATATAATTACTACATTGATAATGAATTTAAAGGAATTAATAAAATTAATTATGGCTCAGAATCGGATTATGCAGCCTCATTAATTACAAGTGATTCACTTATTAGCTATAATACACTATCTAAGTTTTTAGATAATCGTTTTTCTGGTGATAATTATATTGGTGGACTTGATAAGACTTCATATCCTTATTTAAAGTCATATGAAGAATTAATTGCTTATGATGATTTTGATGTAACACTTGATTATAATAGTTTAGGTAAGAAGCAGCTTGAAATTTTATTTGCTATAGAAAAAGAGTGTGCACGCGTATCTAAGGTATATATATTTATGGAATGGAACGAAGATAATGGTGATGTTGATGATTATGACTCATTTGAGATTAATTCTATTTGCCGTGTATATGACGCCAAGGTTCCATTAACTCCTGGATTTAAGCATTCTTCTTTAGTAAATGGTGGCTATTATTATCAAGGAAAAAAGGCGAAATATTTTGTTAACTGGGATATAACTGATAATAATGTTATTTATGCAAAATACGAGGTTGTAAAAACAAGTATTGCAACATCTGATGAGACTATTTTTGTTGAGGGTGAATTTGCACCTGAAACAAGGCTTGAGGTTCACCGTAATGGTGATAATTATGTTTTAGTTTTCATTGTTGATGGAAAAGAAGTAACATATGATAATATTATTGTTAAGATTAAAAACACAGACTCTAAGGTTTATGTATGTGATGATGAAGCTAAAAATGAGGTTGAAACTACCATTTATGGTGAATATAATACCTTTACATTAAAAAATAGCTCTCAACAATTTGGTTTAATTGCTAATGATCATTCAATGCCTAGCTATTTATGGGCTATTATCGGAGCTGGTAGTGTTCTTGTAATTTGTGGTATTGTATGTCTTATTACATACACTGTAAGGAAGAAAAAACAACAATAATTTTAAGAGGGGCTGTAAAAAAATAAACAGCTTCTAAAAATAAAAAAGAGGTTCAAACTCAGATTAAAATCTGGGAATGAACCTTTTTTTGTAGTATAATTTAAGT
>MNRZ01000042.1 GCA_001916215.1 Clostridium sp. CAG:307_30_263 | reverse complement strand
AATTATACTACAAAAAAAGGTTCATTCCCAGATTTTAATCTGAGTTTGAACCTCTTTTTTATTTTTAGAAGCTGTTTATTTTTTTACAGCCCCTTTTTTGTATGGTATTAAATTTAAATATATTGCAAGACAAATGGTTGCAAATGTTGAAGCTGTAAAGCTAGATATAGTCATTCCAAGTTGTAATCCATCAGGTTCAAAGTTTAGAGTAATATCGCATGATGTTGAATTTGCAGGAATAACAATTCCTAAATAACCTCCATCAATATTAATCGTTTTAAAATTAGAATTATTTACCTTCCATTCAGAAGAATAAGTATAATAGGTTTTCAATATTCTATCATATGATTTGCTATTATAATCAAGCTTTATTTTCATTTTTGATCCATCTAGAATAAATTCTTCATCTTTAAATTCATTTAAAGTATCGTAGATTGATATAATTTCATCCATATTAAATGAATTAAATGATATGTTTGGAACATAATCAGAATCAATTTTAACATAAAGCTTAGATGGAATATAATTAGTTTTATTACTTGAAAGTCCATAAAAACTATAATGTTTATTACCATCAGTATCTAATATATATGAATTATTATAGGCAGTATTTCTTTCTGACTCATAAGTTGGAATATATAAATAATCATTTCCTTTAAAACTCCTAATAATGTTATTGCTAATTTTATATACAGCAAATTTTTCGTTATTTACATATTCAACCTCACCACCTATTGTTATAGTTGAATATTTATTTTTAAATACGGATTCATCTGTATTGAATTTAAAATTAAATGGTTCAATATAATTATTAAATTCTTCATCAGATTCACTATATATATATCCATAATTAATTAAATTAAAAGCCATTTTAATTCGACTATAATATTTATTTTGATTTAATTCATCGTATAATCTAAAAGGCTTCAAGTCTTTTAATTCATAATAAGAATAAAGTGAATCTTTATACATTAATTCATAGCAAGATGGAAGTTCAATATTATTAGAATTTAAAACAACTCCATATTTTATACCTTCAATTAAAGCAAAAGGACCAGAAGACATGTAAGTTTCTCTTCGAGACCAATAAGGACTTTTTGAATCGAGAATATTGTTATATATTGGGTTTGATGTAGCATCGTAGAAAGAATGAAAGAACTGGTTAGTATTAAATTTAGAATGTATTGCACTTACATTAACAAAGTAATTAGATTCATTTGTAAGTAATGCCACTTTATAAGCATTTGTTTTGGTATAACTCGTTTTTTCTTTAAGATTAGTTTCAATTGCATTAAATTGATCCTCACAATATTCATAATACATGTAAGTATTATCAACATTAACAAATACCATCATTCCTGAGCAAATAACCTCTAATATTGCTAATATGTATGTTATTTTGTTTTGATGAGGTAAAAATAATGCAATTATGTAAAACCCAATAAAAACATAGAAAAATAAAAGTATTATCATTTTAAAGGGAGAAGAATTATAAGTGATAAAATTATCATTTTTAAAGAACAAAGATGAGATATAAATAATACCAAAAACAAATAAAGTTAAAATTGTAATTCTTTTTATTACACCTATAACTTTATTATCAAAATATTCAAAAGCCTGGGCAGAACAATAAAAATTAAAAAAATAAACGATAAAAAACCATCTAATATATCCTTCTTTTGTACCAGTCATTATCATTGATACAAGCGGAATTCCCATCAATAAATTTAATAAAATTACAAATATCTTTTGAATATTATTCCTGTATCCTTTAGTAAAAAAGAAAAGAATTAAATAGTATAATCCTAATATTGTAATGAACATTGAACAATGATTTCTTAGATAATCACCATGACTAAGTAAAATATTAATTGGATTTGAAGTAATAAAATAGGTTGAAATAACTGTTAAATAATGAGATGGAGCATATTTCCATAAGGCTTCTTTAACACTAATACGCGTAGTTTTATTTGTAATATATAAATAACTTGGTAAAAAGATAGCCATACTCATTAATAAACCAATTAAAATTAATCCAAAGGTAGATATAAGATCTAAATATAAATATTTATCCTTAAAAATTGATTGTTTACCAAAAAGATGATGATTTGATTTTGATAATTTCTCGATTAAAAGATAAATCATAATGAATGCAAGAAGCATATATGCAATATAAAAATCATAAAATATAATAATTAATGTATAAAGAGGAACAAGGAAAAATAGTTTATGGTTATTGATGTATTTATCAATTATAATTACACCAAGAGGAATATAAAATAGTAATGACCAGTAAACAGGAAAAACACATTCTGTTGCAAGTAATCCCCCAAAGGAATAAATTAAAGAATATAAGAATATTGTTTTATTTTTAAAATCCTTTTCTTTTAAAAAATAAGACATTAAAATGCCACCAGACATTATCTTAAATAAATTTATAAGACCATAAGCTCTATCAGTTGGCATAATATAACTTATAATAAAGGTTAAAAAAGTAAAAATATCAAGCGGAATATAATATGTCGATGCGAAAGCTGAGGTTCCCATAAAAAAGCTATTATTATATAAAGAAAACTCAAAATGCTTAAGCTTGTTAATAAATCCCTCCATAAAAGGATAATATTGGATAATATCATCCGTATTAAGGGTAAAGAATCCACCTAATGCGCTACAAATAATAAATATAGTTAAAATTAGAAGCGAATAAATTGATATTAGAGTAATAAAAGTATTTTTATATGATTTAAATGGCTTTTTTATAATTTGAAAATAATTGTTTAATCCATCTAAAATATTACTAGTTAAGTCATGCAATTTTAATTTAATATTCATCATAAGATAACATTTCCTTTCTTTATATTTATAATTTTATCATAAATTTATTTATCTAAGTAGTATAACTTTTAATAAAATAAAAAATATGGTAAAATAATATGGTGATTTTTATGCGCGGATTATATATTCATATTCCATTTTGTAAACATATTTGTAATTATTGTGATTTCCCCAAAAGAGTTGCGCAAAATAATAATCAAATTGAAGAATATATTGATTTTATTTGTAATGATTTCGAAAATTATAAAAATTATTTTAATAGTATAAAGACTATCTATATTGGTGGAGGAACACCTAATTTACTTTCTGATTTTTTGCTAGATAAATTCCTTAATAAAATAAAAGAACAAAATTTTAATGTTGAAGAATATACTATTGAATGTAATCCTGAATTTATTAGTCAATCACAAATTTCAATTTTAAAGAAATATGGAGTGAATAGAATATCACTTGGAGTTGAATCTTTTATTGATGATGATCTAAAAAAATTAAATCGTCACCATACATCTAAAGAAGCAATTGATGCAGTTAAATTACTAAAAGAAAATCAGTTTGATAATATTAACATTGACTTAATCTTTGCTCATCCCTTTGACTCACTCGATAAAATTAAGAAAAATCTTGAAATTTTTTATGATTTAGGAATTCCTCATCTATCATATTATTCAATGATATTAGAAGAAAAAACAGTATTTAATCATTTATTAAATCTTGGAAAAATTAAATTATTAGATAATGATACAGAAGCAAATATGTATGAATACATTATTTCAAATTTGAAAGAACATGGATATCACCATTATGAAACTTCCAATTTTGCTTATAAAGGCTATGAATCAAAACATAATCAAATATACTGGGATAGTAATGAATATATAGGAATTGGTGCAGGTGCTTCAGGCTACCTTGATTCTGTAAGATATACGTTTGATTCAAGACTAAATCATTTTTATAATCATGACTTAAAAGAAAAAGAAATTATTGATATTGATGAAAAGAAAAAAGAATTTTTCTTATTAGGATTTAGGAAAATCGATGGTGTTAGCATTGCCGAATATAAATCTCGTTTTAATTCGGATCCTTTTAATGACTTTGCGTTTAATAAATTAGAGGCTGATGGGCTTATATATATTAATAAGGATAGAATTCTATTAACAAAAAAAGGTATTATGCTCGCAAATGATGTCTTTATGGAATTTGTTTAGGATGGTGTTTTAAATGAAGAAAAAATCAGAACAAGAGGAAGAAACAAGCTTCTACGAATTTAGCCAATTTGCTTTTTATCTTGAAGCTGAAAAACATTTAAGTGCAAATACAATTAGTGCCTATCTTACGGATCTTAAGGATTATGGATTTTTTTTAAAAAAGTATTGTCATATTGAATTTATAAGTGAAGTCAGTGAAACAGATGTAAATAAATATATTTTATCACTTAAAAGAAAAGATATGGCTAAAAAAACGATTCAACGTCATATAACAGCTTTAAAAATGTTTCATAAATTCTTAGTAGATGAAAATCTTGCTTATGAAAATCCTATGAAGCTTATTCAAGGTGTTAAGCTTGATAAAAAAATTCCTGAAGTATTGTCAATTGAAGAAGTTGATAAAATGATTAATTCTATTGATACTGATTCAGTAATAGGAATTAGAAATAAAGCAATTTTAGAAGTTTTATATGGCTCTGGACTAAGAGTATCGGAACTTACTGCTTTAAAAATAACTAATATTCATATGAATGCTAAATATATTTCCGTAATAGGAAAAGGAGATAAGGAAAGAATTGTCCCAATGGGTGAATCAGAAATTATAGCTTTAAGAAAATATATTGAAGAAGCTCGCCCAATATTGTCTAAAAATAAAAATTCTAATATTTTATTTCTAAATTATCAGTCAAATGCTTTAAGTAGAGTATCAGTTTTTAAATTAATTAAGCAGATTGCTAAAAAAAATGGTATAATAAAAGAGATTAGTCCCCATACTTTAAGACATAGCTGTGCAACACACTTACTTCAAAATGGGGTTGATTTAAGAATTGTTCAAGAATTTCTTGGGCATGAAGATATTTCAACAACGGAGATTTATACACATATTGATAAGTCTCATTTAAAAGAAGTTTATAATAATGCGCATCCACTTGCGCACAAGGAGGAATAAAGATGAAATTTAAAAGAATTTTTACAATTGTGATGGATAGTGTCGGTTGTGGCACTGAACCACATAGTAAGGACTATGGTGATGACGGTGCTAACACAATTGGGCACATCTCAGAAGTCTGTGGAGGAATAACTTTAAAAAATCTTGAGTTATTAGGTTATGGAAACATTACTCCTATTAAAGGAGTTGAACCAAATTCTAATCCGATTGGTGGATATGGTTATCAACAAGAAATTTCTATTGGCAAGGATACATTAACTGGTCACTTCGAAATAATGGGATTAAAAGTTACAAAGCCATTTAAAACATTCACTGAACATGGATTTCCAAAAGAGTTAATTGATGAACTAGAAAAACAAACAGGTCATAAGGTAATAGGAAACTGTGCTGCATCGGGAACAGAAATCCTAAAAGTATTAGGTGAAGAGCAAATGAAGACAAATTCAATGATTGTTTATACGTCTTCTGATTCAGTTTTACAAATTGCTGCCCATGAAGAAACATTTGGACTTGAAGAATTATATCGTTGCTGCCATATTGCACGTGAAATTTGTATGAAGCCTGAATGGATGGTTGGCCGTATTATTGCAAGACCATTTATCGGAACTAACAAGGATGATTTTAAGCGTACAGCAAATCGACATGATTATGCAGTGTCTCCATCATCAAAGACAACTCTAGATTATTTAAAGGAAGCTGGTTATAGTGTAATTGGACTTGGAAAAATTTCGGATATTTATAATGGCTGTGGAATTACAGAGTCTATTCGTCAAGCTTCTAATCATGAAGGCATGGAACATATGATTGATATTTGTAAAAATCGTGACTTTACTGGTCTATGCTATTTGAATTTAGTTGATTTTGATGCTTTATATGGACATAGAAGAAATCCTCAAGGATATAAAGATTGTCTTGAAGAGTTTGACGGCCAACTTGGTGAATTAATGAAAGTCATTAATGACGATGATTTGATTTTAATCACAGCTGATCACGGAAATGATCCAACTTGGACTGGTACAGATCATACAAGAGAATATACTCCAATTTTGGCATATGCTAAAAATATGAAGGGTGTTAATTTAGGACATAGAGAAGCATTTGCTGATCTAGGTCAAACTGTTGCTGATAATTTTGGCATAAAAGCTCAAGAATATGGTAAATCATTCCTTGATTTAATTGAAATAAAATGATCAATATAGAACCTTACATAGAGGTTCTTTTTATTTTAAATGCTATCTAGCATTTAAAACTAATTGATTTATTAAAAATAATTATATAAAATAGCACAAAAAAACACATTAGAATTTTTTTTGTGATTAAAATTATATTTCTTATGTTTTCAGTTCCAAAATTTAATTATTAATCTGGTTCATTAATAATAATTTAAATAATGAATTTTTATCATTTAATTATTATTTAAATTATTATAATAAAAAAAGTAGTTAAAGAGTTTTTTAAGTTAATATTAACTAGTAAATGTACATAATAATCTTACACAAATATTTCGCAAAACGTGTAATAATTAAAACAAGATTGAATGATTATATATCCTAGGTTTTAAAATTAATTATATTACATAAAAAATAAGTATTTTACTTTAAAATAACGTCAAAATACAGGAAAATTTTAAGCAATCGAGAAAAGCAATTATAGGTATTCCATCAACTCGATTGCTCAAAATCAAGTGTTTATTTTAAATATAATATAGAACTAACATCTAACTTTTTAAAAGCTATTTAATCACTATCAAACTTTTTAAAAGCTATTTAATTACTGCCATATAAATAATTTATAAGAAAAATATAAAATATTGAACATTTACATAATAATTTAATATTTAAGTTAATTACAAAATAATTCAAATGTAATCTTGTTTTAAAAAAAAGATTAAGTAATTATCAATATATTTTATATAATTTTAATAACTAAATTTTATATAATCATTATTTATAAAATTTAAACTAAAAGAAAATAAATAAATAATGAAAAGTTCAGATTATTTTATGTAACTATTATTTAATAATAATATTTTATTATGTTAGGCGAAGCCTCACATAAAAACCGCCTGCTATGCAGGTGAGAATTGAAAAGCGGTAGCGTTGAACAAAATAAAAGCCTCGATTATAATATAGATGGTCTGGCAACCAAAATATTATAAGGAGGCAATCATATGGCAACAAAACCAAATGACGATTCTAGTTTATCACATACTAGATGGAATTATATGTATCATATTGTATTTATACCAAAATATCGAAGAAAAGAAATATACGGGAGATTACGGGAAGATATTGGAAAGATAATAAGAACATTATGTGAGTATAAGGAAGTCGAAATAATAGAATCACATGCTATGAAGGATCATATTCATATGCTTGTTGCAATACCGCCAAAATTAGCAGTATCATCGTTTATGGGTTATTTGAAAGGTAAAAGTAGTTTGATGATATTCGTGAGACATGCAAATTTGAAATATAAATACGGCAATAGAAATATTTGGGCGAAGGGATATTTTGTTTCAACTGTAGGATTAAAGGATGAAGTTGTAAGTGAATATATCAGAAATCAAGAATTGGAAGATATGAAAGAGGCTTAAATAAGTAAAAAAGAATACAATGATCCGTTCAAAGGAGCCCAAAAATAAAAGCCGCTAGTTATAGCGGCTGCAGGTGACAAACCACGGTTGTCAGACT
>MNRZ01000041.1 GCA_001916215.1 Clostridium sp. CAG:307_30_263 | reverse complement strand
TAAATTATACTACAAAAAAAGGTTCATTCCCAGATTTTAATCTGAGTTTGAACCTCTTTTTTATTTTTAGAAGCTGTTTATTTTTTTACAGCCCCTTTAATATGTTGCCTTATTATGTCTTAAATTCTTTTTTATATACTTAAATGTATATTTTTCACCTTTATCCTGATACATTGTAAGAAGCTTTAAAACAAGCTCTCTTGTATCATTATGCATTATTATTCTATCCTGTTCCTTCAAAAAATAATTAAGGGGAATATCATTTTTATAATTCTTTCGGTTATAATTTTTAGAAGCCGCAATTCTATCACAAATCATTTCTCCAACATATCTATCAGGCATTTTAACTGCCTCATAACGATTTGTTAGAGGATTTACATCATACCAGTATTCACTATGATGCTTGTTTCTTCCTTTATGATGCATCCAAGCATCACTATAGCCCTTATTCTTACGCTCATTATGATGAGGTGAATAAATACCCGCATAATATTTAACACCATTAAAAAACTCTGTTATACCATATTTAGATAAATCATGTAATAAGCCTTGTTTATATAGTCCACATTTAAAGCAATACCTTAAGACCATGTGGCGATGCCTTGTAATTGTAATAAAATGTTTAATCAATTTCATAATTAGAAAATAAAGCCCTTATTAGGGGCTTTACTTAATTACTTAGCTTCTGGTGTATGCCACTTCCAGGCTTTAACCTCAGGCATATCCTCACCATACTCATTAATATAATTCTTATGATATACAAGCTTATCACGCATTTCTTGAAGTAAATATGCACCCTTATTACCAAGCTCAGGCAAGCTATTAATTACTGCCATTACAAGGTGATAGCGGTCAATTTCATTTTGAACACGCATATCAAATGGAGTTGTAATTGTACCCTCTTCTTGATATCCAAATACCTTTAAATTACGATTATGTCTTAAATATGTAAGCTCGTGAATTAAAGTTGGATAACCATGGAAGGCAAATACAATAGGGCGGTCTTTAGTAAATAATGCATCATAGGCCTCATCTGTTAAACCATGAGGATGCTTAGTATTAGATTCAAGCTTCATTAAATCAACAACGTTAATAAAACGAATCTTAAGCTCTGGCATAGCATCTCTTAAAATAGTTACCGCTGCAAGAGCTTCAAGGGTTGGAGTTTCACCAGCACAGGCAATAACAACATCAGGCTCAGCGCCCTTATCATTAGATGCCCATTGCCAAATAGATACACCCTGAGTACAGTGAGCAACCGCCTCATCCATTGTTAGCCATTGAGGACGTGGATGCTTAGATGTAACAAGCACGTTAACATAGTTTTTAGAACGAATAACGTGGTCGAAGCAAGAAAGTAAGCAGTTTGTATCAGGTGGTAGGTAAATACGTTCTACATCTGGCTTCTTATTAGCAATATGATCTAGGAAGCCTGGATCCTGATGTGTATAACCGTTATGATCCTGCTGCCATACATTTGATGAAAGAATCAAATTTAGCGATGCAATCTTAGCTCTCCAAGGTAATTGATTACAAACCTTTAGCCATTTTGCATGCTGGCTAACCATTGAATCTACAACACGAATAAATGCTTCATATGAGGCAAAGAAACCATGACGACCAGTTAAAAGATAACCCTCAAGCCAGCCTTCACACATGTGTTCTGAAAGCATTGAATCCATTACACGTCCATCATGAGCTAAATATTCATCATTATTTAAAAGCTCACTATTCCAATCACGATTTGTAACCTCAAATACCTTATTTAAACGGTTAGATGCTGTTTCATCAGGACCAAAAATACGGAAATTCTTTGTTTTTTCATTTAATTTAAAAATATCTCTAACAAAGGCACCAAGATTAGTCATATCCTGAGATTCAATTGAACCTGGTGCATCAAATTTTAAAGCATAATCTCTAAAATCTGGAAGTCGCAAATCAGTAAGTAATCTTCCACCATTTGTATGAGGATTTGCACTAATTCTTTGATGTCCCTTAGGAGCAAGCTCTCTAAGCTCTGGACGAAGATGTCCATCTTCTGTAAAGAGCTCCTCAGGATGATAGCTCTTTAGCCAATCCTCAAGCATCTTTAAATGCTCAGGCTTATCCATCATAATTGGAACCTGATGTGCTCTAAAGGTACCTTCAATTTGCTTACCATCTACTACCTTTGGTCCTGTCCAACCCTTAGGTGTACGTAAAATAATCATTGGCCAAATTGGTCGTTTAGTTGAACCATTTTCACGAGCATCCTTCCAAATTGATTTAATCTTTTCAATACATCTATCAAGTGCTCGTGCCATAATATGATGCATTGTCATTGGGTCACTACCCTCAACAAAAATTGGTTCATAGCCACAGCCATTAAAGAAATTCTTAATTTCATCATGACTCATACGAGCAAAAATAGTTGGGTTAGCAATCTTATATCCATTTAAGTGAAGAATTGGTAAAACAGCACCATCACCCTTAGGATTAATAAATTTATTCCCCTGCCAGCTAGTTGCAAGCGGACCAGTTTCAGCCTCACCATCACCAACAATAACTGTCGCAATTAAATTAGGATTATCAAGTACAGCACCAAAGCCATGGGCAAGAGAATATCCTAATTCTCCACCTTCATTAATTGAGCCTGGTGTTTCTGGAGCAACGTGAGATGAAATACCACCTGGGAAAGAGAATTGCTTACAAAGTTTTTTAAGTCCTTCAATATCCTCAGATACATTTGGATAAACCTCTGAATAGCGTCCCTCAAGATATGAGTTAGCTACGAAGAAATTTCCACCATGACCTGGCCCAGAAATTAAAAGCAGGTCAAGATCATACTTGTTAATAACACGATTTAAATGCGCATAAACAAAGTTTTGACCAGGAACAGTACCCCAGTGTCCAACAATCTTCTTCTTTACATCATCTTTTTTCAAAGGTCGTTGTAAAAGGGGATTATCTAAAAGATATAGCTGTGCAGCACCTAAATAGTTAGCAGCACGCCAATATGCATCCAACCTTTTTAAATATTCTTCGCTAGAATAATCATTTTTCTTCATTGTCATATTATTTTTCCTCCATTCTTATCTTTTCTTTATGTTACAACCTTATTATACTATACTTTCTTTTATTTTTATACTACATTTTTCTTATTTTTTATAAAAATTGTATATAAAAACTTTACAATTATATTAAATACTGCTTTTTTCACATTTCTTTCACACAAAATCATAAAAATAAAGGACATACAAATATAGTATGTATAATATTACTTATTTTTTTAATATTCTCGTTGCTTAATAGTTATTTTTAGAAGTATGTAGCATTAATTATCATCCCTTTTATTAATTTTTTTAAAAAAGATAATTGTAAAAATAAAGATGGGTAAAATAATAATGAAACCAATCGGTATAACAAATAATCCTCCAACAGTAGGATTATGAAAAAAAATAATTTGAATTATCGGAACTATTGAAAATCCAACAAAAAAACAACCTGCAAGTATCATTGGAATTGCAGTTATTATATATCGCAAAGCACTCCCTTTTTTCAATTAAATCACTCCTAGCTTTTACTATTCTAATATTTTAATGATATCATTTTTTAACAATTTTAAAGTTTTTACCTTTTATCATTCATAACAAAATCATTATAATTGTTACCTCAAAATTACAAAATTAAATTTTTACATAAAAAAAGGAAACTACTTTCAAAAAATAATCTTTGAAATTTAGTAGTTTTCCAATATTAATTAAATTATTCACCAATACTCTCAAGTAGCTGCTTAGTACGAGAATTAGCTTCAAGTACCATATCACCTAGATATTTAACTGTATCATTAAGATTAAATCTTTCCTCACGATTAGTAATTAAAGTATTAATGTCTTTATTAATAAATACAGCCTTAGTTTCTTCATGCGTATTATTATTAGTAACCTTACCATCCTGCATTACTACAACTGAATTGTATTTCTCACCATTAATATCCTTAATATGATTTACACGAACATTAAGTTCAACTGCATCCTCACCATAAACATTCGCAATATTAAAGGCTTTATTAGAATTTCTAAGAATAGAACCATCGCCATTCTCAACAAATTCAACATTACTATAGGCAATACGTTGTCCCTTTAAAGATTCAACAGACGCAATTTTTTTAGTTGCTTCTTCAGCGTATGCTATAAACTTTTCTGATGAGCATTCAGGATTATTATAGCCATATTCACAATCAATACGATAAGCATGAATTGTAACAGCTGTATTATCCTTAATAAAGCGATAAATATTAACCTCAACACCATTTGGAAGTTTTTCCTTACCAACCTGAGCTGTATATCCTTCAAATACCTTACGTAAATCAGCTTCTTTTGTATTTAGCTTACTAAAATTACCGAAGTAAGTATATGTTTGACTAATTGTTTGAATTTTCATAATATAATTCCTCCATTTTCTTTTATTATATCATGAAAACGCTTCTATTGAAATAGTTTTTTTAACTAATTAGTTCTTCCTCAATTTCATCTATTTCTTGTGTTTCTTCCTCAATAATAATCTCATCAAGAGCCAATGTATAATATGTATCTTCAAAGCTCATATTAACAGCACTTAACCATAAAGAAGCATCTTTATTATTTTCCATAAAAAAATCACCATACATAGTATGGCAATTTCAAAATTAATTATTCTTTAATAATTCTTTTTTATAATCTTCATAACCAGGCTTATCAAGAAGTGCAAACATATTTTTCTTATACGCCTCTACACCCGGCTGATTAAATGGATTAACTCCTAAGCTATATGCTGAAATAGCACACGAAATTTCAAAGAAATATGCTAAATAGCCATAGCTATATGCTGAAATTTCGGGAATTTCAATTAACATATTAGGAACTCCCCCTGATGTATGAGCAATCCTTGTAGCCTCACATGCTTTTTGATTAACATAATCAACACTATGCCCACATAAGTAATTTAAGCCATCAAGGTTATCTTCATCCTTCAAAATAGCTACATCACTAATAGGTGACTTAACCTTCAAAACAGTTTCAAAGAAATGACGCTTACCATCCTGAATCATTTGTCCTAAGGAATGAAGATCAGTCGAAAAAGAAACTGATGATGGATAAATTCCTTTATGATCCTTACCTTCAGATTCTCCAAAAAGCTGTTTCCACCATTCAGAAAAATAATTTAAGCAAGGCTCATAATTAATTAAAAGCTCAATATCATAGCCTTTTTGATATAAATAATTTCTAACTGCTGCATAGTATAAAGCTGGATTAGAGGTTGTTCTTTCTCTTGTATATTCAAGAGCATCCCTAGCCCCTTCCATCATTTTTTCAATATCAATACCACTACAAGCAATCGGAAGAAGACCCACCGCCGTCAACACTGAAAATCTACCACCAACATCATCAGGAACTGTAAACATCTCATATCCCTCACTTTTAGCAAGTGTATGAAGTGCTCCTTTTTTAGCATCAGTTGTAGCATATATTCTTTCCTTAGCACTAAGCCCATATTTTTCTTCTGCAAGTTTCTTTAAAGCTCTAAAGGCAATTGCAGGTTCTGTTGTAGTGCCTGATTTTGAAATAACATTAATACTAAAATCCTTATCATTCAAATAAGCTAAAAGTTCACTTAAATAGGTTGATGACATTTGATTTCCAGCAAAAATTATTTCTACGTCATTTTTTCTAAAATATCCTTTTAGCATTTCAATCGCACTTCTTGCCCCAAGATATGATCCACCAATTCCTACAACTACTAAAACATCAGAATTGGCTCTTACCTTTAATGCGGCCTTTTTAATACGTAAAAATTCTTCCTTATCATAACAATTAGGAAGATCAAGCCAACCTAAAAAATCATTTCCAAGCCCCTCTTTTGACATTAAAATATCATATGACTTTAATGACTTTTCTAAATACGAATCAAAATCTACTCCTAAAAAAGGTTTAATATTATCATAGTTAAAATTCAAATAATTCTTCATATATTCTCCACTAGTCTAAATCTGTAACATTTTCAACGCCAATAACGCCAGGCACCTCATCCATAAGCATCGCTTCAACGCCACCCTTTAAGGTGTCATCAAGCATCATGCAATCTAGACAAGCACCCATCATTCTTACATAAACAATACCATTTTCAAATTTAACGAACTCAATATCTCCACCCTCACTATTTAAGTAAGGCTTAATTTTGTCAATCACTAAATTAATTTGTTCAATTTGTTCTTCTAAATTCATAAAAAATCACCTTTTAAATAATACATTACTTACAAGCTTTTTACAAGTAAAATACTCAACGATTATTACGATTTCTATTATTAGGTTTATGACGACGCTGATTTAATTCAGCTTGTTTATCCTTTAATATTTCATTTGCTAAATCGTCTGGTAAAGGATATGTCTTTACAGCATTTAAGCTATTCATATCAAGAACAATATGGGGAGCACTCTTTTGAGTATGAAGCAACACTAAAGAATCCTTATCAAATGCTTCTTTTTCAATATGAGGGATTTGTGTATCACCTTTTGTTATTTCTTCTGTTTCTTTTTCATCCTTATGCTCGTTATAATACTCTTCTGTTATTTTTTTAAGTATAAAATAAGCAGGCTTATAATTACAAGCTTCAATTAAATAATCTGGTATATACTCAAAATATTCTTTAGCTGCTGGATTAGCACTAAAGCCCTTTAATCTCAGTTTTGAATCAGATATATCACCAACAATATAAATAAATTGATCATACCATTCTTCAATATAGCATTCTTCAAATATTTCCAAATTAAAGGCATCCTTAACATTCTTAAGAACTTGAAAATATCCTTTTTTTGTTTTTACTACCATAAAAATCACCTGATAGTATTCTAACACAAAACAATCCTTTTGTCACGAAACCTAAGCAATATGAAAATAATAATTAGGAATCTCATTATTAATAATACCTGACGATAGTAAGATCTTGTCCTCATAATTAATAATTTGTTCTTGAAAAGGGATTTGAATATAAATATCCATTTTAATTTGTAATGATACCTCATATAATTGATTATTAATACCGTAATCAGAAACGTCACTTACAATTTCACTATCAAATGCTTGATATACCGTTAATCTTAAGGGAACCTTTAATCCATCTGTTAGCATAAATTTCTTGGTAAAAAAATACCCAACGGGAACCGATACATAGTTTACCATATTTTCAATTTCGGGATTTAATTTACTAAGCATACTAGAAGCTTCAGCCTTAATATTTAAAGCCTCGTATGTATCTAGGTAAGCATAGGATATCTTACCATCATTATATTTTAGCTTCATAAGATTTTCATCCATATTTTCTAAAATAGATTTTTTTATTACAGCCGTTACATTTTTTTCATATATTTGCATCGCCTTAATTTTGACATATTCAATTACGTTATCATCAAAATATGACTCTGTTAAGCTAAAAAATAAAGCAACTAATAATATTAAAAATATTAACCTTCTTTTCTTACGAAATATAAACCAAAGCCTCATCTACTCTCATTCCTTTATAAGCTCCTAAGGCTTTCATACCATTACTTAAATCATAAATATTAGCATTTAGCATATCATCAAATGTTCTTACACCTCTAACACTTGCACATATTACATTTCGCTCAAGCATGTTAGGGGTATTATAAACATCAACATTTAATGCACCACACATAATAAAGCCCTTTTTACCTTTAATAATTAAAAGTGTTGTTTTAGGAAGCTCAATTTCAATCCCTTCATATTTTACTCCTTTTACAATTATATCTTTCATTTAATCACCCGCTAAATATATGCTAAATATTTTAAAAAAAGACATAAGTAGGCATTTTTATAAATGCTTAAATATATTATCGGTGTAAGCTTTTTCTTTATTCTTATTCATTTTAGATTTTTGAATATGTTTTCTAGCATTTTAGATAGCATTTGACAAAACGTATTACATAATTATTTTTTTTGCAAAAAAAAAGGGGCTGTAAAAAAATAAATTTCATTGATTGAAGTTTAGGAGCAACAGCTCCTTTTTTTATTTAATTCACCAAAAAATAAAAAAATAGCC
>MNRZ01000040.1 GCA_001916215.1 Clostridium sp. CAG:307_30_263 | reverse complement strand
TAACTCTGATTTTTCCTTTTCTTAAGCGGAATTTAGTCCTACATTTCTTTTTTTAGTTTTTTCTACTATTCATAGCGGAATTTACTTTTTCAATTAACTAAAAATTTAGTCATTATTATTTTTTTGACCAATTCTATTGTATAAAACTTTAAGTCTAGCATGAACTGGCCAAGTCACAGCAATAACACACATAGATATTAAAGCATTAAAGGGGATTACTGCTAAAATAAAGTATTTCCAAATATAGTTATCTAAAGTAGCATGTAAAAAGCTTGGCATAAGCTTTACAATCGCTTCTTCTGGAAATCCTGCTATATGAATATAGCCAGGAAGGGCAAATAAATTAGATACTAAACCACCAATTATCCAAAAAACAAAAGCAAATAAGAATGTGAAAATATTTTTATTTTTAAATAATCTCATTCCTAAATAAGTTCCCCCAATTATAATTGCTCCTAAAATAAAATCGGTAATTTCTCCAACATATACGGTACTAGTAAATGGCAGCTTAATTAAAAATCTTAATAAAACAATTCCTAAAGCATCAACCGGTCCTAGCATAAATAAACCAATAAAAATAGGTAGCATTGAAAAATTAATTTCCAAAAATGAAGGAAAGAAAGGTAGGGAAAACTTAGGTCCTACAATATAAAGAACAAGTGATAAGGCTGTTAGAATGGAAATCATTACCATTCTCTTAATAATTAATAAATTTTTACTCATTTTTTCTCTTTTCTAATAAAAAAGCCTGCAAAAAAATCATTGCAGGGCGAAAAAACTATTTTGGTTATTTTTTCTTCTTCCATCCAGACTATACTGTCGCTGCTTGAATTTCACAAGCTCCTGCTTTCGCTCGCGGAGTTTACCGCCGATTGGGAATTACACCCGACCCTGAAGACAAATAGATTATAGCATACTATACTGCTTGTAGCAAGTATTATACTTTTTTTACTTTTTAATAATTAATGATTCTGATGTCATATCAGAAGGCTTAGCAACACCAAGAAGCTCAAGCATTGTTGGGGCAATATCTGATAAAATACCATGTTCCTTTAATTCATACTTATTTGAAGTTAAAATCAAAGGTACAGGATTAGTTGTATGAGCTGTATATGGCTTTCCATTTTCATCAAGCATTTTTTCTGCATTACCATGATCAGCAGTAATAATAGCAACTCCACCTACACTATTAAGAGCCTCTACTACTTTTCCAACACATTCATCAACAACCTCAACCGCCTTAACAGCAGCTGGAATAACACCAGTATGTCCAACCATATCGCAGTTTGCAAAATTTAAAATAATAGTATCATATTTTTCATCCTTAATAGCTGCAACAACCTTATCACAAACCTCATAAGCAGACATTTCTGGTTGCAAATCATAAGTTGCTACCTTTGGTGAATTAACTAAAATACGATCAGATCCTTCAATAGTACGATCAGCTCCACCATCAAAGAAGAATGTAACATGAGCATATTTTTCAGTTTCAGCAATTCTTAATTGCTTAAGACCTGCTGCGGCAACTACATCTCCATATAAATTATTAAATGATTGAAGTGGAAATGCTAGAGTACCCTTTACATTATCAGAATATTTCATCATTGATACGAAAGTAATATTCTTTGGTGCATGACTTATATCAAGTATAGGATCAGTTGGAGTCTTAAGAAGTGTCTTACAAACTTCAGGATTAGATAAAGCAGTTGCAATTTGAATAGCTCTATCAGGACGGAAATTAGCAAAAATCACTGAATCACCATCTTCAATTTGACCCTTTGTATCAACAATAAAAGGAACCATAAACTCATCAGTTACACCATTTTTATAAGAAGCTTCAATACCTTCTTTTGCACTACTATAAACTTCTCCTTGAAGGTTAGTCATTGCATCAAAGGTCTTTTGAATACGATTCCAGTTTTTATCACGATCCATACCATAATATCTTCCTGATACAGTTGAAATAGAAATATTAGTATCTGATAAAACCTTATCAATAAAAGTTAATGCACTTGTAGGTGGTACATCTCTTCCATCTAAGAAAGCATGATAATAAACCTTATCAATGCCATGAAGTTTACATACATTTGCAATAGCCTTAATATGATTAGTATGAGAGTGAACACCACCATCAGAACAAAGTCCTAAAATATGAACCTTTTTACCATTTTTCTTTGCATGCTCAATAGCATTTAAAATAGCCTCATTTGTATTAAATGAACCATCCTTAATTGATTTGTTAATTCTTGTAAGTGATTGATAAACAATTCTTCCAGCTCCAAGATTCATGTGTCCAACCTCAGAGTTACCCATTTGACCTTCAGGAAGTCCGACAGCTTCTCCTGAAGCTTCAATTACGCAATGAGGATATTTAGCAAATAATGCATCTAAATTAGGCTTTTTAGCTAAAGAAACAGCATTTCCATTACTTGCAGGTGCAAGGCCATATCCATCCATAATACATAATAATACCGTATTTTTCATTTTTTTATTCCTCGATTTCTTGAAATTTATTAAATAATATTATATTAAAAACAGTTCGTGTACCTAACCATTTTAATTTAGCACTTTCACCCTCAGGATAATTATTATCCCAAGATGTAGTAGCCTCATAAAGACCATGGGGTTTTAATTCTTCTTTCATCTTTTTTAAAGCCTCATCTATTTTATCACTATAAGCAAATTTGTCATCTAAAAGCTCTAAAATTTCAAAATAATTGGTTGAATTTATTTTTAAATTTTCAATATAATTGTTTCTAAGCTTTATATAATAGTAATAAGCTTCTTGATTAAATTCAAGTCCTTTTTTTTCTAAAGCATCATATAAAACATGATATCCTTGAAGTTCAATAAATGATAATGAATCTCTTTTTAAAAGATCATTATCAACCTTAGGAAGCAATACTAAGGATTTTCTAAAATAAGGACTTTTTTCATCTAAAAGAGCAATTGTTCTTCCCAATACTTCTGGTAATAAATTAACAGCTAGAAGCTTATTCCTATATGCCTCGGCACAAGCAAAAGCTAAATTACCTTCATCATAGGTTGAATACTCACTTTTTTTATTATAAAGATAATTAAAAATTCTTTTTAACATTTGCTTATTATCTTCATTTTCTAAATCAAGTGATGAAAGACAAATATATCTTAAAGCCTCTAATGTTTGAAAAACAGTAGAATTTGGATTTAAATTATCATTATGAAGACCATGTCCAAAGCCACCATCTTTATTTTGATACATTGTAAGTGCATAGCCAACAAATTCATTTGGCATTTGTCCTGTTATATAATTATATAATGCAACATCAATATCACGTCCTTTGTTATACATTTGACGTTCAATTGTTGCAAGTTCATTCTTAGATAATAATGTCATAGAATAACCTCCAAGATTTATTATATTATAAAAACGTTTTTTTTAAAAGATAAAACAAAACATTTAATAGTTTTTAATTTAAAAAATGTTATAATTTAGATGGATGTGATAGGATGTTTTATACAAATTATAGTATATTAAAGCTCGCCCTTCGTAAATTAGAACTGAAATATCAAGAAAATATTAATCTTGATAGTAAAAAATTATTCTTATATGTCAATGCGATTGGCTTTTTAAGATATTATCGGTTAACAAAGCTTAAAGATTTTGATTATGACTTATTTGAAAAAGTTTCTCATTATAAAAAAGATCTTTTACTCTTAAATTACATTAACATTTGTAAAGAAAATAAATACTATAAGCCTAATATTACCTTCTTATATGGTATTGCCGTATATGAAGCAATTGATATTACACTTAAGAATAATAACCTTCAAGATTATAATCATATCTTGTTAGATAAATTTCTAAATAAGGATATACCGTTATCAAACAAATTTATTAAAAAGAATTTTTCTAATAGCTTAATAATGTCATTTACTGAACTTGATTTTTTTAAAGAAGGATTAGTAAGAACCTATTCTACTATATATACAAGCACTTATATTGAAAAATCACTTAATATGCTTAATAAAACATTTAAAAATCCTTTTTTTAAGTTAAAGCAATTTATTTTTAATCCCTTAAAAGATGAGAATTTAAAAGTTAATTTATATTCTTATAATAAAAAAGTTAATATTTTATTAAATAATGAGCTAAATAAAAAAATCAATATTGATTTTTTAAAGCAAGAAATGCTTGAAAATAGTCTTAAATTATTAGAAAGTGTTAATCAAGCTCTTTATTTTGATAAACAAGCAAGTCTTGTTGAATTTGCAGCAAATAACAATTGGCATGACATTGTTAATTACTATGACTACATAAAACTAAGACATGATGAGGAACGTCAAAGACAATTATTTTATAAAATCAAACAAAAAGCTAAGATTAAAAGTACGAGGAAAAACCATGAATAAGTTTTTCCTCTTTTAAACTAGTTATTATATTTTGATAAATCAATTTGATTACAATCCATAAACATTTTATCTAAATCAAAACGATCACGTTCTTCTTTATAAAAAACATGAACAAGAATATCACAGCCATCTAGTAATACCCACTCAGTATTAGCACCACTAAAACCCTTAATTGGATATCCAGCTTCCCCAAAACCATCCTTTAAATATTCTAAAGCCGCATTAAGCTGTCTTACTGAATCAACAGATGCAATCACAACACTTGCAAAAAATGGTGATTTTTCATTTGTATCATATGCTTTTATTGTATTTGCATTAACCTTACTTAATGCCTTTAAAACTACTTCTATTTTATCCATTTTAATTATCCTCTCATATTCGTTTAATACCTCATATTGCATTGGATGAGGTTTTTTATTTTCTTTTAATAATAAATTAATAATATTTCTTGTAGAAACTAAAATTGCAAGATCTAAATGACCGCCTAGCAATATCTTTCTTACCTCTTGACAATCTTTGTAAGTACGGTTTATTTCAGTGTAATCACTTATAAGGATTATTTTATCAAGCATAGACATTTTAGGATGTCCAAAAACATGATATTTAATCGCTGTTTCAATTTCTTTATTATCAATATTAAAAAGCTTTTTTAATACCTTAGAAGAGCTATAAGCATGAAATAAAACAGGACATAGCGTACACTCTTCAATTTCTTCTTTACTTAAAACCTTACTCATTTCTTCTGGTGTTTCATATTTATAATAATCATGAAGTAAGGCCGCAATTTGAGCATCCTTTAAATTAACATGATACTCATTTGCAAGATAACTTGCCATCTGGCAAACACCTTCAATATGAATAAAACGCTTATATTTATCCGGTCCCATAGCTTCATATTTAGCTTTTACCGTATTATAAATATTTAAAACCTCATCATCAAATAATTGCAGCACGCTTAAACACATCCGTTTTCTTAATTATTTTCACTAAAACCTTAGCTTTTTTATTAATTGCCACAAATCCAAGTCCCGAAATAACAATATCTTCCTTTTTATTAGTTGACGCTTCAAATGTTTTTTCTTCATATTCAAGACTTAAAAATTCATCTCTTGTTGGAGGTGTAAGGATTTCACCACCATGCTTGTTTAAAAATTCTAAGCTTCCTTCAGCCTTTCGCCTATGAATTGCTACATTAGATGAAAAATAACAAGTAAATGACACTCCTTCTCCTTCAAGAAGAGTAATCTGTGCTAATGCACCAAAGAAAATTGTATTACCCGGCTTTATTTGAAATGTTTGCGGTTTAATTTCAGTATTTGGCATAATCTTATCATATGAAGCAGGTAAAATTTTACTTAAAATATTATTTTCATTAATTAACCCTGGCGTATCAATAAAAGCTTTATTATCGATAAAGAATGGTATTTTAATACTATTTAAGGTTGTACCAGGAACAGGAGATGTTGAGATTAAATCTTTTTCACTTTTGGTAAATCTTTTAAGTAGGGCATTAATAAGACTTGATTTTCCAACATTAGCACATCCCATAAAATAAACATCTCTACCTTTTCTTAAATAATCAATTGTATTCATTAAATCATCCAAATAATATCCCTTTTTACTTGAAACAACATGAATTGCATCCGCTCTAAAAAACATACGATTAACCATATAGCTTAACCAATCAACTATGTGTTCAATTTTAACTGATTTTGGAAGTAAGTCTAACTTATTAGCCACTAAAATAACATTTTTATTTCTAAGCTTATCTAAAATTTTAGGAATAAAAGTACCTGTAAAGTCAAACAAATCAACAATTAGAACAATTAAACCATTCTTTGTTAATAAATCATCTACAACAGCCTCATATTCCTTATTTGTTGCCAAAATTTTTGGCAATTCATTATAATTATTAAGACGGAAGCATCTTTTACAATATAATTTATCTGCTGCTGGATCAATTTTAGGTATAAATCCTCTTTTATTAGGATCTTCTTCTTGTAGGGGAGCTCCACAGCCTTGGCAATATTTAATCATTTACGATCCTCCTCATATTTTTTAAGTTTAACTAAATAAAGTCCATAGTTTTTCTTACAAACTTTTTTTAGCATTTTATCTTCATTTTTACGATTATGTTTTGTAACTAATCGTTCCGTTTTATTATCAATAGCCTTAACAAGAACCATACTAAGTTTCATTCTCTTAGCTCCATATACATCAGTAAGTAGCTGATCTCCTAAAACAACTACTTCTTCCTTTTTATATTTTGTAGATGCAATCTTTAAAGCTTTTTTAAATCCTCTTTTTAAAGGCTTAGTTGATAAGTTAACATATTTAATTCCAAGCATATTTGCGAAATGCTTAACACGCTTTTTCCCACTATTAGATACAATAATAATCTCAAAGCCCATACCTTCAAGTTCGCTTTTCCATTTATAAAGTTCATCTGTTGGTTCTGTTGCTTTATAAGAAATTAGTGTATTATCCAAATCGGTAAGTATTAATCTTTTACCATTTGAATATAATTTATTGTAATCAATGTCAAATATTGACGAAACATAATCATCAGGAATTATATTTTTATAAGGTATAAACCACGTAATCATTTTTATCACCATTGGAGATTATAACAATATTTTGACAATTTGTAAAATAGAAAAGGGAGTTTTTATGTTTAGTTTTTTATTTATTTTACCTTTAATTGGTTCAGTTAAATCTGAAGCTTATCCAAGAAAGCTTGAGCCTGATGAAGAAAACAAACTTTTACAAGAAATGAAAAATGGTTCTCGGGAAGCTAGAGGAAAACTAATTGAACATAATTTAAGACTTGTAGCTCATATTGCTAAAAAATATGATAATGCATCCGAGGATAAAGATGATATTCTTTCAATTGGAATTGTAGGACTAATTAAAGGAATTGATACATTTAAATTTGATTCTAATAATAAGCTTTCAACATACTGCTCAAGATGTATCGAAAACGAAATTTTAATGACTTTAAGATCTAATAAAAACAAAAAAAATTATGTTTATTTATTTGAATCTGTTGGTGAAGATAAAGAAGGAAATCCAATTGAATTAATAGACTTAATCAAAGATAAACAAGAGGATATTTTAGATCAAATGGAGCATAATTACAAAATTAATGAATTAAGAAAAGCCTTAAATATTCTCAACTCAAGAGAACTAGAAATAATCGAATTGCGTTATGGATTAAATGGCAAAAAAGCATATACTCAAAAAGAAATAGCCAAAAGTATGAATATTTCAAGGTCATACGTATCAAGAATAGAAAAAAGAGCTTTAATGAGACTATATTTATATATTACTCAAAACGGAAAAGAAAAATAAACTCAAAGGACCGAATATTCGATCCTTTTTACTTAATTATTACATCTTTTCAATCTCATCAGTTGTAAGACCTGTAGCTTCTTTGATTTCCAAGATGGTTTTTCCTACCGATTTTAATAATTTAACTAGGGATACAATCTTTTCTTGTTGTTTCATTATTTGCTCGTCCTTTTGAAATAGTTGAGCATCCTTTTGAAGTTCTTTCGCATCTTTGTCAAAACATTTCAAAAACTTTTTGCACCTTTCAAAACGTACTTTTCCTAGCTTCATTTTATCATTTTTCACATTAGATTGCAAATGATGTATCATTATCCTACCTTTGTAATATTCCCTACATTTATCTTCTATCTTTTTCATGATAGCTATCTCTTCATAATTATGA
>MNRZ01000039.1 GCA_001916215.1 Clostridium sp. CAG:307_30_263 | reverse complement strand
ATTAATTGGAGAATAGAATGAAGTTATAATCTATAAAAGCCTAACCGTAAGGGCTGAAGTGTATGAATTCTATAGTTTTCTATACTTTATTTTACGGTGAAAAATAGCTTCACACCCCGAGCGTATAATAACACATAAGGTGATGGGACTAAAGATATAACAAATCAAAAATATTTCGCCAAATATTTCGCCATATTATTGATTTATTTCGCCAAAAATTGTATAATCAACATAATTAGAGGCGTATTTATGACGGAAAATGAAACTAGAGAATTTAAGAAAACAACAGGAGAAATTTCTGAAGGCATTGTATCAATTGTAAGTATATTAAATAAACATCAACACGGAGAACTTTTTTTTGGAATCAAAAAAGATGGTACTTCATTTAAATTTGAGATTACTGATTCTACTTTAAGAGATGTTTCAAGAAAAATTTATGAAGGAATTAAACCTCAAATTTTTCCAAAAATTGAAATTGTATCAATTAATGGGATTGATGCTATAAAGGTCGATTTTTCAGGAAATGATATTCCATATTCAGCATTTGGAAGATATTGTATAAGAATTGCTGATGAGGATAGAGAACTAGCACCAAATGAACTTAGAAAAATGATGATTTCAAAAGAATACGAGGAAAATTGGTGTGACAAATTAACTTCATGTACTATTGTTGATGTTAAAGAAGAGTGCTTATTAAAGTTTTATGAAAATGCGACAGAATGTGGAAGATTGCCAAAAATTGGTTTTAATAAGGAGACATTGTTAATCCAACATAATTTACTTAGAAATTCTTTCCTAACAAATGCTGGTGTAATGCTTTTTGGAAATTCAAATCCAATTACATTGAAATTGGTCGTATTTGCTACAAGTGAAAGAATTACGATTTTGGACATGAAAACCATTAAGGGAAATATTTTTGAATTGATCAATGAATCAATGAATTTTGTAATAAAAAATATAAGATGGAAAGTGATTATTGATGGTGAATCACCGCAAAGAAGAGAAGTTCCAGAAATCCCTCTAGTTGCTTTACGTGAAGTTATTATTAATAGTTTTGCTCATGCAAGATATGGTGGAAATGTTCAACATGAGATAGATATTTATTCAAATAGAATTTCAATTACTAATCCAGGTTCATTTGCTAATGAGTTTACACCAAATGATTTTTTTTATAGAGATTTGAAATCCTATTTAAGGAATCAATCCATTGCCGATGTATTATATCTTTGTAAAGATGTTGAAACGTGTGGACATGGGTTAAAAAAGGTATATCGTTTATGCAAAGAAGCTAAAGTAGATATTTCATATATTAATAATGAAAATGATTTTACAATCGAATTTTCTAGAATAGATAGAAATCAAGATGGCGAATTATCTAAAGAAGAATTTTCTGTTTTATCAGTTTTTAAAACTAATAAAAATGCGATAAAAGATGATGTTATCAGACAAACTGGTCTTTCAAGTCGAACAATTGATAGAATAATAAAATCATTAAAAGAAAAAGCGTTACTTAGAAGAATTGGTTCAAATAAAAATGGATATTGGGAGGTTTTGAAATAGAATTCTTCTAGAAAAATATATAAGCATAAATTTGCTCATGCAAATTATAGAGGCGAAACAGAAAATGGAATAGATAACACCTTTAAGTATTATTTAGTATTTATGCTTCAAGAGTAAGAATATGAGTGTTATAATTGAATTATAAAGAAGGAGGCTTCTTATGAATCATCAATTTGAAAGATTAGAAAGAACAAAAGTATTTAGAGATCCTATATATGGTTATATAAATGTTGATTATAAAATAATTGCACGTTTAATTGATACCTATGAATTTCAACGCTTGCGAAGAATTCGTCAATTATCGGGTGTTTCAATGGTATTTCAAACTGCTGAGCATTCACGCTTTACGCATAGCCTTGGAGCTTATGAACTTGCTAATTTATGTGTCAAGGGAATTGAGGGATTAAAGGAATCTTTAACGGAATATGAGCAATTGGTATTTTTGATTAGTGCCTTACTACATGATGTGGGACATGGTCCTTATTCTCATGCTTTTGAGCATGTTATGCAGGTTTCACACGAAGAAATGACGGTTAGATTAATTGTAGGAAATACCGAAATAAATCAGGTTTTAAAAGAAATTCCTGGAATGGCTAAGGATGTTGCAAGTGTTATTGCTCATGAGGGAAAATATCCTTTAATTGAAGCTTTAACATCTTCCCAGCTTGATGTTGATAGAATGGATTATTTATCAAGAGATGCTTACTTTACGGGTGCTTGCTATGGTAATATTGACTTTAGAAGAATTATTCGCTCTTTACTTGTTTTAGACGGTAAACTTTATTTGAGAGCATCAGGTGTTAATTCAGTTGAATCTTATATAATGGCAAGATATCATATGTATTGGCAGGTATATTATCATCCTGTTGCAAGAGCTTATGAATTGCTTTTACAGTCAATTTATAAAAGAGTATATGATTTAACAACAAATAATCTTAATATTAACGCATCCGTTTCAGCTCTTATTAATGTTATTAAGGATTCAAATGACCTAGATTCTTACGTTCTTCTTGATGATTCTTATGTAAATGGTATGATTAAACAGCTTACAAGTGTTGATGATGAGATTTTAAAGGATTTGGCTCTTTCGTTTGAAAAAAGACATTTGTATAAATATAAGGAGCTTGTAACAGAAGCTGATGAGATATATTTAAATGAGATAAAAAAAGTGATTCCTTCTAAATACTTGCCATATTATTACATTGAAACGAAGGTTTCACAACGTGCATATTTGCATGTTGAAGAGGATAAGTATGATATAAATGATATTAAAATTATAACCCAACAGCATGAAATTATTTCACTAGAGGAATATTCACCGATTATAAGGGGCTTAATATCATCTGCGACTAAAACAAGTATTAGAGTATTTTATAAGGAGATTCCATGCCAAAAATAGTAGTAGTAGAGGGCACTCATGATGAGGCTTTAATTAAACAAGTATTTAAAGGCCAAGCCTGTATTGTGACTAATGGATCGGAAATATCTAAAGAAACTTTAGAAATGATTTCTTCGCTTAGTAAAGATAATGATATAATTGTTTTTACAGATCCTGATCATCCGGGTGAAAGAATTAGAGCTAGAGTTCATGAGGTTGTCCCAAAAGCGATTGATTGTTTTATCAAAAAAAGTGATTGCATTTCAAAAAACAAAAAGAAGGTTGGCGTTGAACATGCGACCTCAGAAGAAATAAAAGAACTTTTAGGACCTTATTTAGAGGGTGATATTAAGGCTAAAGGAAATATTACAAGAAATGATATTGTAGCTTTAGGTTTAACAGGAAGTAATTCTTCCCCTTTAAGAGAAGCTGTTTCTTCAAAACTAAATATTGGTCGTCCTAATGCTAAAACTTTCTTAAATAGAGTTAATATGCTTGGAATAACAGTAAAGAAATTAAATGAGATAGTTGGTGAAATTAATGGAAAAAATAGGTAGTGTAGAGCAAACCTTAAAAATAATTAACGAAAATGATTTTTATATAAAGAAAAAGTTTGGTCAAAATTTTATTATTGACCAAAATGTTTTAAATGCTATTGTAGATGCTTCTTTAATTGATAAGGATACATGTGTAGTAGAAATTGGGCCAGGTCTTGGAAGCTTAACTGAGATACTGATAAAACGGGCTAAAAAGGTTATGTCATTTGAAATAGATAAGGATTTAATTCCTATTCTTAATCATAATTTAGGTCAGTATGATAATTTTATTTTGGTTAATGAAGATATTTTAAATATAGATATTAATGCTTATTTAGATAAGTATTTTAGTGACTCAAAAAAAATAGCTTTAGTAGCTAATTTGCCTTATTATATTACAACACCGATTATTTTAAAGCTTTTATCTGAAACAACGCGTATTAAAACCTATACAATGATGATGCAAGATGAGGTTGCAAATAGAATATGCTCTAAGCCAGATGTTAAGGATTATAATGCATTATCAGTGTGTATTCAGTATCGTGCTTTATCATCTAAGGTCTTAAATATATCACGAAATATTTTTGTACCTAAGCCTAATGTTGATAGTGCCGTTATTCGTCTTGAGCTTTTTGATGCTCCACCTTACAAGGCTAAAGATGAAGATTTTTTCTTTAAGCTTATAAGAGATGCTTTTTGTCAAAGAAGAAAAACCTTAGTTAATAATTTAAAACAAACAGGGTATGATAAAACGGTAGTTCTTGATGCACTTACGTATTTAGGTCTTCCAGAAGCTATTAGATCAGAGGCTTTAAATGTAGAAGAATTTGTTAAGCTTAGTGATTACTTATTGCCTTATCACAATAATAAATAATTCGTATAATATTATTGTGGTGGTTTAGTGGAATATGTTATAAGAAAAAAATATCATGGTGACATTTTATTTTATATTGATAAAATAGAAAATGATGTAGCATATTTAAGAGGTGTTTACGTTAGAATTTTAGCTTCTGCTCCTTTAAATGATTTAATTTATGTAAGTGAGGTTGAAAAGCCTTTTTATGAAAATAAGTGTAGACATAATAGACATTTATTTGATTTAAAGAATAAAACCTCTAAGCACATCACAGGTAAAATATTACATATTGATAGTGATTTAGAATATTTAAAAAAATGTAATGAAATATATGAAAAATTAGGACTATATGCCATATGTGTCTATCTAGATGAGGAAGAAGCGGCATTGTATGTTCTTGATTTAGTTAAAGAATACAATATAGATATTGTTGTGTTAACGGGTCATGATTCATATAATCAAAATGACAGCTTTAATTTAGATAATTATCGTAACTCTAAGGCATTTTATAAAACCGTAAAAATGTTAAGAGACGAATATAGATTAGATGAACTTTTTATTTATGCTGGTGCTTGTCAGTCTAATTTTGAAGCTTTAATAGCTTCAGGAGCTAATATAGCATCATCACCTAAAAGAATAAACATTGATGCACTTGATCCTTTAGTATGTGCGGTAATAGCTGCGACAACACCATTTAATAGACTTATTCCTTACGAAAAAATATGGGAGTATTCGATGTCTAAGAATGATGGTATTGGGGGAATAGATTCCTATGGTAAAATGAGAATATTGAGGTAGAATATGATACAAGAAAGAGCTTATGCTAAAATTAATCTTGGCCTTGAGGTTGGACCTTTAAGGCAAGACGGATATCACGAAATGAATACAATTATGGTACCAATTGATTTATATGATGAACTCACCTTTGATTTTAAGGAGGAGGAAGGCATTTTATTAATTGATAATACTAATATTAATACAGAAGATAATTTTGTCTATAAGGCAGCCACTTTATTTATGAGTGAGCTTCATCTTGAAAAGGGAATTGTTATCACTTTAAAGAAAAATATACCTTCAGAGGCAGGTCTTGGTGGTGGGTCTGCTGATGCAGCGGCTACCTTAAGGGGACTAAATCGTTTATTTAGACTTGATATGTCACTTGCAGAACTTGCTAATATGGCTAAAAAGCTTGGCTCTGATATGCCTTTTTGTGTGTATCAAACACTTGCGTATTGTACTGGCCGTGGGGAAGAGGTTGAGGTTTTAGATATTCCTTATAAGCGTTTGGATGTGGCAATTATAAAGCCACCATATGGATTAAGTACGAAGGAAGTATATGACGGGTATTCCTTAGGAACGATTAATGTCCATAAGGAGCAATTTGAGGGAATTAAAGAAGGCTTAGTTAAAGGCGATTTAAAATTGCTCAATGAAAATATTTTTAACGATTTGGAAGAGTCGGCTTTTAATTTAAAACCTAATCTACAACTTTTAGCATTAAAAATAAAAGATATGGGTTTTGTTTGTGGTATGTCTGGTAGTGGTACAGCATTATTTGCGATTGGCGATAGTCATGAACTGCATAAAATGGCTCAGGAAATTAAATATCACCGTATTTATATTGGTAAGTTAAAATAATAAAACGCTTTATTTCAAGAAAAACTTTTAAATGTTTGAAAAAAAATTGTAACCATTGTATAATAATTGATGGAATAAAAAAATTAAATATATAGGAGTTTTAGAATATGGCTATTTTAGATGGAAAGAAAATTAAATTATTCACACTAAGTGCAAATCCTCAACTTGCACAGGAAATTGCAAATGCATGTGGTTTACCACTTGCCGATTGTGATGTGCTTCATTTTGCGGATGGTGAAATTAACGTAAGTATTAACGAGACAGTACGTGGTTGTGATGTTTTCGTTATTCAACCAACATCAGCCCCAGCAAATGATCACTTAATGGAACTTTTAATTATGTGTGATGCACTTAAACGTGCTTCTTGTAAATCTATTTCTTTAGTAATCCCTTATTATGGATATGCAAGACAAGATCGTAAGGCTAGATCTCGTCAACCTATTAGTGCAAAGCTTGTTGCTGATTTGATTCAAACAGCAGGTGCTGATCGTGTTATTACATTAGACCTTCATGCTGCACAAATTCAAGGTTTCTTTGATATCCCTATTGATAACTTTATGGGATTACCAGTCCTATCTAATTACTTTTTAGATAAAAAGTTACCAAATGTATGTGTTGTATCACCAGACCATGGTGGTGTTACACGCGCTCGTGCATTTGCTCAGGTATTAGAGGCACCAATTGCAATTATTGATAAGCGTCGTCCTGAGCCAAATAAAGCAGAGGTTATGAACATTATTGGTAATGTTGATGGTAAAACTTGTGTTATTGTTGATGATATGATTGATACAGCAGGAACCCTTGTAGCTGCAGTAAATGCATTAATTAATGCTGGTGCTAAGGAAGTTTATGCATGTGCAACTCATGGCGTCCTTTCAGGTCCTGCAATTGAACGTATCAATACGTCTGCCATAAAAGAAGTTATTATTACTAATACAATTGCTCAACCAGAGTCAAAGTTTTCACCAAAGATTAAGGTATTATCTGTTGGTTCTATACTTGGACATGGTATTTTACGTATTATTAATGATGAATCATTATCTGGCTTATTTACATATAGCTATGATAAGACAAAGCGTAATTTGCTATAATGAAGCTAATTGTTGGTTTAGGCAATATTGGGTCTGAGTATGAGCATACTCGTCACAATGTTGGCTTTGATACAGTAGATGTTTTAGCAGCTAATTTAGGATTAACATTTAAAGAGGAAAAAGCTTTTAAGGGCTATATTTGTCAAGCTAATATACTCGGACATAAAGCAATATTGTTAAAACCTACAACTTATATGAATTTGTCTGGGGATAGTATCTTACTTGTAATGAAGTTTTATAAAATTGATGCTAAGGATTTAATTGTAGTATCAGATGATCTTGATATGAATCCAGGAAAAGTTAGGTTTCGCCAAAAAGGTAGTGCAGGCGGTCATAATGGCCTTAAGAGCATTATTGCAAACCTTCATACGGAGGAATTTAAACGAATAAAAATTGGTATTTCTCGTGATACATATATTCCGATTGTAGATTGGGTTTTAGGACGTCCTAATAAGGAGGACGCCTTAAAACTTAATGAAAGTTTTAATTTTGTAGCAAAGTGTTTGGAGGATTATATAGTGTCAGAAGACGATGCTAGACTTGCTCAAGAAATTGCACGATAAAAAAAGGAGTAGATTATGGATTTTAAAATATTAGAATTTATACGCTTACACTGCAAATGTAAATTTATGGATTTTATTATGAAAAACATATCTACTTTTTTTAATTATTCCATTGTTTGGATGGTTTTAGGTGTAGTATTGATTTCATTTAATTCCACAAGAGTAATTGGCTATGAGATATTTGTGTCATTAACGCTTGAGTTGCTTATTTGTAATGCCTTTGTTAAACGTATTTCAAAAAGGGCTAGACCATTTACCAAAAAAGAAGAGGTTAATTTACTAATTAATCCTCCTAAAGATTATTCATTTCCCTCTGGTCATACCTTGTGTGCGTTTATGTGTGCAACAATAATTGCGGCACATGTATATTGGGCAGGAATAATTTTATATGTAGTAGCCTTTTTGGTCGCTTTTTCAAGGATGTATTTATATGTTCATTATCCAAGCGATGTTTTAGCAGGAGCCTTAATGGGTATGCTTATTGCCTTACTTGCTAATCAATTAGTAGAGCTTCTTATTAGTCATGGTTGGATTATATTTTAAGATGTTATCTTTTGGTAGCATCTTTTTTTCTTTTTTAAAGCTAAATAACGTTAGAATTGACGGCTCTTCATATGAAAACGTTTTCAATATAATTTTTTTTAAAAATCACAATTTTAGCTTTTTTTAATGAAAAATCTTATTTTTGGAGAAAATATTTAAGTGAATTCTATAA
>MNRZ01000004.1:71356-71578 GCA_001916215.1 Clostridium sp. CAG:307_30_263 | reverse complement strand
CCGTTTATTACATAATAATTATTCCCTGCATAACTTACAAAACCGGTATATGTCTTATCCGCCTGTCCATTAGTAAAATATGTAAGCGTTCCATTAACAACTCTTAAACCAGTGTATGTATCCTTCTGCTTTACTGTTACTGTACAGCTTGCTGTCTTTCTATTACTGCTTGTCGCTGTTATTACCGCTGTTCCAGCTTTCTTCGCTGTTACCTTTCCGTTA
>MNRZ01000004.1:0-71210 GCA_001916215.1 Clostridium sp. CAG:307_30_263 | reverse complement strand
CTTTCTATTACTGCTTGTCGCTGTTATTACCGCTGTTCCAGCTTTCTTCGCTGTTACCTTTCCGTTACTGTCTACAGCTGCTACTTCCGCGTTACTACTGCTCCACTTTACTGTCTTATCACCAGTTGCATTTGATGGTGTTATTGTGGCTGTTAATGTCTCACTCTCACCTTCTGTTATGCTCGTTGTGCTCTTATTAAGACTTACTCCTGTTATAGCTATTTCTTTCTGCTTTACTGTTACTGCTTTCTATTACTGCTTGTCGCTGTTATTACCGCTGTTCCAGCTTTCTTCGCTGTTACCTTTCCGTTACTGTCTACAGCTGCTACTTCCGCGTTACTACTACTCCACTTTACTGTCTTATCACCAGTTGCATTTGATGGTGTTATTGTGGCTGTTAATGTCTCGCTCTCACCTTCTGTCAATGTTGTTGCACTCTTATTAAGGCTTACTTTTTCAACATCCACAGTTGTTGTTGTTTCATTGTCTGTAAATGCCTTAATAATAAAGTTACCACCATATGATTTATTACTAAAATCATTCCAACCATTATAAGGACTATTTATAAAGCTCTGATTAGCCTTGATTGATGCTGTACACCAATATCCTGCCTCACCAGACTGCATACTGCGTTCATATGCTAAATATGATGTCTTGCCTGAATTACTATTAACTTCTACAACAACTGAGAACTTTTTCCCTTCATTAATATTCACAGAACTGTCAAGCACAACTGTATACATTCCGTCATATGTTGTAACACCGCTTTTCTGTGCCGCAAGCGTTCCACTTTCTGGATTAGCATCATCTGACAGATTAGTATATACACTAACTGTATAATTAAGATTAGTAGAACTTCCTGTCATAAATGAAACAGCCTTAATATTCTCACTTCCACCCAGATTGGCTTTGGCTTCAAATATATTAGAATATTTATTAGAACCTGCGTATCCCATATATCCATAAAGCATCGCACCATCATACTGATAATTATTATTATAATTATCTGAAAGCTCTGCCTCAAGTGTATACCCTACTGAATATATAGATTTATCATAGTAAGATAAGTAAAAATATCCATCTTTACCATATTCACTGCCCCAGCTATTTCTTACTATCCACGCACCATTACCTTCCGGTTTAGTTGCAAAATTATCTGATGAATAATCATCATCCCAGCCTACAATATTCACCGCATGATTGGTTGTGTGGCCTTCTGGACAATAATATGCTGCTGTTAAACTATTATAATACTGTGTACTCCAATTACTACTCTGATCTGACCAGTATGATATAGATACAGCACCATAATCCATAACTGCTTTCTTAATATCTTCCTTACTTGTCGTGTTTACTCTGTAAAAATTCTGGACATGTGCAACATCCTTTCCATATGCAAGTGAATCATCCAACTGATTATTTTCAACCTGTCTTACATACTCTGTTGTGTAAGGAACAACATCCTCGTTAACAGCACCTTCCCAATCAAGAAGTGAATTAGCTGCCATCTCTACATTACCACCATACTGCATAACCGAACCATGTGATGTATCAAACTTGTTAATATCACCTTCAAGTCCACCCAATGGGTCATTAACGCAATTATATGTATAATTTACAAGATGTAATTCCGATAAATCTATATCATTAGATACAAGATTTTTCTTTATAAGATTAGTTTCTATCAATGATATCGTAGAAAAAGCCCAACATACACCATAACTCCCCTGATTTCTTACATCAGGAAGATTAGCAGTTTTATATGTGCTTGGATATGCAGCTGCCTTTGTAATCTCTGTTCCATCTATATAAGAATAATTATCATTAAGGACATCTGGTATTATCTGATATTCTTCATCTAATTCCCTATAACCTGTTGCGTGATAATTTTCATTAATATCTGCTGTTTCATT
The DNA here is from genome assembly GCA_001916215.1 of Clostridium sp. CAG:307_30_263. Classification (GTDB taxonomy): domain Bacteria; phylum Bacillota_I; class Bacilli_A; order Acholeplasmatales; family Anaeroplasmataceae; genus CAG-307. Next base: position 69,297 of record MNRZ01000004.1, on the reverse strand, counting down.
CTGATAATTCAGATACGCATCTTTGCTGTCATTATCAGCAGCAAATGTTAATGATGATGATGTGACAATCATATTAACCGCAAGAATACCGGCTAATATTTTACTTACATATTTCTTGTTCATATTGTACCACTTTTCTTTTATACTCTGTATGCCCGTCCATTTACTATGTTATATCTTACACCATTGTATACATATGAGCCATTATTATCTGTTGTTAATGCTATGTCATAAGAATCATCGGCTGAATAGTGTATATTCTGCCATTTACTGCCATTCCACTTATCAACCCTTACATAATTAGCATAATGCTTAACACTATTAAAACAATTCTTTTAATATTGCTATCAGCCATATAATTCCTCCGTTTCTGTATTGTGATTTTCATATACTTGTCTTATGTAACAATATTAATTTTTACCTAATTTTATCAAACCAATATCTTTATATAAAATTCTTATGCTATTATTCACGTCTACAAGTAAGTCTAATCTTATATGTATTATATTATATATGAGATTATAAGTAAACAAAAAATGGTCTATGTTCTGACTTTTAATAACCAGCATTTCCACTAAATATTCAGTAAAAATGCTGATTATTAAAAATAAGTTAACATAAACCAGTTTATAATCTATTTATTCAAAATTGTCCAATGTATATTATTATTTATTGCATAATTATGAGCATAACTATTCTCAATTACCCTCATACAAAGCTATGAATCCATAAACACGATCGAACACATTTTTACAGTATATGTATTTTTTGTAAGTACATTATAAATCAGGATACTATTCTTTTTATGAATGGTATTTTCTTTAATAACAATGTAATTATATATCCACATATAAAAATAATGATACAGTAAATAAATGCATACAACATTCGTGGTATTGGTATTATATCTTGAAACAACTTACTAATATATCTTGTTATAGCTGTATGATCCTTAATATATATGTGTGTAAGATAAATTCCAAAGGTACATCCCCCCAATGAAATAATCTGTTTACTAATTTTAGAAAGGAGCTGCGATTTATCATTTAAATACTGACATGTAACAAATACCGTTATACAGTTAATCAATACAAACGTATCGTGAAATGCCTGAGAACTCTCTTCATTACATACCCCCATAACTGATGCCCTATAATATGTCAAATAACATGACATAAAAATAGTACATATATTAATACCCCAGAGAATTAAAATTCTTTTTTTGTTCCAAAATCCCTTCACTCTATAACTAAGAAAATAACCCATTAATGGAAATATTACTATATTAGATGTTATCCATCCTAAATCAATATTATTATTTAATGTGTATCTTCCCCGCCATAAAATATACTGTAAGCTTGGAATAATCATTTTAAAAGTGATATATAAAATAGTCATATATATATAATCTTTATTGCTAAGACTCTGTGCAATCTTCTGTAATAAAGGCAGACATATTAATAATGCAATATATACATACAAATACCAGAATGAAAAATTCCAGTTATAAACATAAAGCTGTCTGAAAAATCGCACAATATTAAAAGCTTCAACCCCTTCTTTTACTAAAACCATATAATAAAAAAATGACCATATTATCAAAATACAACATATGTGTAACACCCTGTGTTTCCATAAATATCTAAGCGATTCCTCTTTACGGTTTAACATAAGTGCCCCTGTTATCATAAAAAAAAGTGGAACTGATATTTTACAAAATACCGAAATAAACAGATATATCCAATATTGAATACTTCGTGGCTCATAAGATGCAAACAAAAAATATCCCATAGTACCTGTATGATTAAAAATCACAAAAAATACAGCTATAATCCTTATAAGTTCTATATCCAATCTTTTATTATCCATGTTGTATTTCCTTTCCAGGTAGTAACCCTATAAAATGGGATTTTATATCAAAATCCAGCATATACATACTAAATGCTATGCTGGATTAAATCAATTAATTTATTTTATCTTGTTCCATATGCAATATTAACGTCACAGCCGCCTGCTATTCCAGGAACTCCTGCTGTACTTGAGTACTGCCACATTCTGTAATTATATTTTTCTTTATCAGGAACAGCATCACCTTCCTGCCATACTCTACCTGTTTCATCATAATCATTCCAATACCAGGCAAGCCATATATCATAACTTGAAGATAATTTTTCTGTATCAACATAATTAAGATAATCATATTTGTTGATATATATCATAGGGTCATATCCCCTATTTTTTACTGTATCACAAAATGCTACACTCATTGCTGTACGTAATTCACTATTACTGCGCAAATCCTGAGTTCTATAACCGCTTGTTGTTTCCCAATCAAATACAACTGGATATGAGATATTATAACCAGCAATTAAATCACAAATATAATTAGCTTCTTCAATAGCTTCATCTACAGACATTGCCTGAGAGAAGAAATATACTCCTACCTGTAAACCATTGGAAAGTGCACCTTTTATATTCTCTTCATAATACTTATCTATATAAAGACTTCCATCATCACCTATAGATCTTCCAGCAACTTTTACCATTGCGAATTTGTAACCTGCATTTGCTACTTCCGCCCAGTTAAGTACGCCTTCTCCATTGTCATTATTATGGTGTGATACATCTACCCCTTTAATTATACCAGATATACCTTCTTTAGATACAACCCAGCCTGATTTTACTGTATATATGCAATCTGACTGATTAATTGTTCCAGAATAATCAAAATCGACTTTTCCATCCTTTATGTAAAATTCACCATTCTCATTGGAAGCAATACCTGTAAACTTAAAATTAACAATACCTGACTCTATTTTCCACCAGCCATTAGCATTCTCTCTAATACCTGTATAATCATATCTTACTTTGCCGTTCTCTACATATACCCAGACATCTCCATCCTGAATAACATTTGTATAACCAAAATCCACGCCACCATTTGATACATACATTCTTCCGTTATCACTATCAGCTAAACCAGTATAATCAAAATTAACTTTACCGCCTTCTATCTTCCACCAGCCATATTCATTCTCGGCTATTCCATAATAATCAAAGTTAACTTTGCCACCTTCTATGCGCCACCAACCATATTCATTATCAGCTACCCCATAATAATCGAAATTGACCTTGCCGCCTTCTACTTTCCACCAGCCACATTCATTTTCAGCTACTCCATAATAATCAAAATTAACCTTGCCGCCTTCTATCTTCCACCAGCCATATTCATTCTCGGCTATTCCATAATAATCAAAGTTAACTTTTCCACCTTCTATGCGCCACCAACCATATTCATTCTCGGCTACTCCATAATAATCAAAGTTAACTTTTCCACCTTCTACTTTCCACCAGCCACATTCATTTTCGGCTACTCCATAGTAATCAAAATTAACTTTTCCACCTTCTACTTTCCACCAGCCACATTCATTTTCGGCTACTCCATAGTAATCAAAATTAACTACGCCATTTTCTATACGCCACCAGCCGAATTCATTCTCGGCTATTCCTGTATATGTATAATCAACAACACCATTTTTTACATACAGCCATTGATTATTATATTCTCTTACACCTGTATAATCATCTTTTATCTTACCATTTTCTACATATACCAGCTTATCACCGGATTTAACTATTCCTGTATAATTACTTTGAACAGCTGTTGTATCCTCATATGTCTGTTCATTTTTTACTGATACAGCATTATGATTACCATCATATGCCAACACCTTTGTATTACACAATAAAGTTATTCCAAGTACCGCTCCTGTAAACATTAATATTTTTTTCAAAAATATCATCTCCTTATACACATAATTATTAATCTTAATTAAAGAATTAAGACCTATATAAATATAATACTTTTATTTTAAAAATGCTATTTTTTTACGAATTTTTTTATAATTACATTTTTTTCTTCATTATTAAATGTTATAACAAAATAAACAATCGTTCCTACAATAACCATTACTATAGCACAAATCACTAATCCTATCCAATTATCAGGATTAAATAATATTGAGATTACTTTAAAAATAAAACACATTAATACAGTTGCAAACAAATGTTTAAAAATCAAAGGATAAAAATATGATCTCTTTATTCCTAAACACCAACAGGCATAAACCGGATTAAAACAAAAATTTATTAAAAACATTATAACTGCTGTTGTTATAGGTACTGCGTATACACCCAAATTGGTATATTTTATTAAAATAAACATTCCGACAACATTTAACAAACCTCCAATAATTGTTATAAAACAGGGAATCTTATTCTTAACAGTAAGTGTATTAACATAATATATTGGTTGTAGGAATATATCCATTATGTATGTAAAAACAGTAATTATTGTCAAAATATGAAGCAGCTTATAATCCTGACTTGGCAGCCACAATTTATAGAACAAAAATCCTAATGCAAAAAATCCACTAAATGCTAAACTTCCGAAAAAGCCACATAATTTCATGGATTTTTTTAATTGATTTAAAAACTTTCCATTAATGCCTTCTGAATAAGTTCTTAATAATTCTGGCTGTAATGGCTGAAATATAATTCCTGCCAATGAACTAAATATTGTTCCAATACTCTTAGACACAGCAATCTGTCCTGTCTGAATATCTGTAAGCATTGCATTGGAAAAAAGTAAATCCAGACCACTATTTAACGTATTACCTAACTGGTTAATTGAATTCCATAAACCATTGGTAAGAAGCATTTTTACTTTTTGGTTTGAATGTAACCTCATATTATATCTAAAATCAGGAACAAGTTTTTTATTTGAAAAATATGAACCTAATAAGATAATTAACGCTGCTACTATGGATCCAACACCCACAAACCATAACGAAGGATTAAATATAGAAAATAATACAATTAATACACACATATTAGCTGTATATGATATTATTTTTATTATTCCAGAAATATCTAATCGGTCTTTAATATAAAATCCCGTACTAAAAGGCGTTGACATTGTTGTTGCCACAAACGCCACAAACATAGTTGCAAACAATAATCGCACTGAATGCAGCAATTCCAGCGGTATCTTTATTATACAATCAATTTTAATTGTCAAAATGGAAAAAACCACAGATAATAATATACATAACACTATACTTGCATTGATAGAAGATACATAATAGGATTCAGCCGCCTCAATATCGTGCTTATGATAATTAATCGTAATATATCTTACTACAAATGAAGTCAATGCAATTGTAACTATTTCTCCATAACTAACAAATGTTTTTGAAATAGAAACAAAGCCATATGCCTCAATACCTATATTCTCAGTAACATATGATGTTAAAAATAATGTAACCAGATAACCTACTACTGATGATATTCCCATTATTATAATAGATTTTAATGTTCTTTTATTCACTTTGCACCTCTATTTTTATATAAAGCATATTAATGTAACATTATATAAATATCTCACTACATTTATCAAGTACAGAAGCAATTGTTGCATCCATATCATAATACTTATTTATACAGTCTTATCAGCAAATATTTTTAGTATTATATATTACTTATATATTTATCGACAAACTCAACGACATCATTTACGACATCTGCTGCTATACCTTTATCAATAGTATTTTCTTGTTTATTTGCAATTAATACGCTCCTGCAACCAGCTGCATTTCCGGCAATAATATCATTTTCACCATCTCCAACCATAAAGCTATCTGAAAGACTGATATTAAAATCTTTTTCTGCCATATATAACATTCCTGGCTTTGGTTTTCTACACTTACAATCAATCTTTAATTCTGGTATTTCTCCTTCATAACCCTTATGAGGATGGTGTGGGCAATAATATAATCCATCAATATAAGCTCCATCTAATCCAAGCAGAGTTTCCATTTTTTTATGGATCATATCTAACTGTTCATATGTAACTTCACCTCTTGCTATAACTGGCTGGTTAGTAACTACAATACACAGATATCCACTATTATTTATCTTTTTAATTGCATCTGCAACACCATCAAGCAGTTCAAATTCATCAATATCTCTTAAAAATCCCTTATATACATTAATTGTGCCATCACGATCTAAAAAAACAGCTTTCTGTTTATTTGCTAAATTCTTTGCACTGACTATTCCTTTTTTATAATCGTTTTCTACAGCATAATACCTCTCAGGTGTTCCCATATCTTTTACATACTCGGGACTATCGTAGCATAACATAAAACCTTTACCACACAATGGTTTTAAAATCTGACGATCTAAATCCACCTTAACAACTTTTCCATTAATTTCCCTGCCAATATCATCTTCATTTATTGAAAGCATATCCAGAACAGACGGATCTATTATATGTAACCCTGCATTAACCCTGTTTTTGTACCATTGTGGTCTAGCATCCTCTTTGGTAAGCCACTCTTCAACTATTGACTTTTCATTTGCTACAATTAATCCACTATCGTACGGATGACTATTAGGATGGGTAAATAATGTAACTAATGCTTTATGCTCTTTGTGAAACTTTAACATTCTATTAAAATCCACCTCAAACATTGCATCTGCATTTAATAATAAAAAAGGCTCTTTTCCCAGTAAGTTTCTTATTTTAAATAATGCTCCTGCATTTCCTAATGGAATTTTTTCTTCAAAATACTGTATATTTACATTCCATTTTCTTCCATCTTCAAAATATTCTTTTATCTTATCTCCCATATGTGAAATTGTTATGATTATATCATCAAAACCTTGATTATGCAGGGATATTATTTCTCTTTCTAATACAGGTACACCATCAATAGGAATAAGTGGTTTAGGGATATCTGGAAACATTTCTGATATTCTCGTTCCTTTTCCACCTGCCATTATTACTGTTTTCATATTACTTATGCCTTTCCATTACTACCCAATACATTTATCATTTTGTGTTCAACCAATTCTTTAACATACGCACGGCCTTGTTTAAGATATACTCTAGGATCAAACATATCCTCATTCTCCACTAAAGCTTCTCTTACTCCTGCTGTCATTGCTAATCTTATATCAGAATCTATATTAATTTTACATACTGAACTCTTGGCAGCCTTTCTTAACATATCTTCTGGAATGCCTACTGCATCTTTTAATTTTCCACCATTTGAATTAATTATATCAACATATTTAGCAGATACACTTGAAGCTCCATGTAAAACAATCGGAAATTCTGGAAGTCTTTTAGAAACCTCTTCCAGAATATCAAATCTAAGCTGTGGCTTTGTACCTGGTTTAAATTTAAACGCTCCATGACTTGTTCCTATTGCTATTGCTAATGAATCAACACCTGTTTTAGATACAAATTCTTCTACTTCTTCTGGTTTTGTATAGGAATGATGCTCTACATTAACATCATCTTCTACACCTGCCAACTGTCCAAGCTCTCCTTCTACAACTACACCACGCTCATGTGCATAATCTACAACTTTTTTGGTAAGTTCAATATTTTCCTTAAACGAATACTGAGAACCATCAATCATAACAGATGTAAAACCACCATCTATACACGATTTACACATTTCAAAATCTGCTCCATGATCAAGATGTAAAGCAACTGGAATATCCTTATATTGCATAGTTGCTGCTTCAACCAGTTTAACAATATAATTATGTCCCGCATACTTTCTAGCTCCATTAGATACTTGTAATATAACCGGAGAACTCAACTCACCGGCTGCTTCCATAATTCCCTGTATAATTTCCATATTATTAACATTAAAAGCACCAATTGCATATCCTTCTTTATATGCTTTTTTAAACATTTCTGTAGTTGTAACTATTGACATTTCCATTGTCTCCTTAATGAATTATAATCTATAATTTCTATTTTATCATTCTTCTTTTATCGTTCTTTTAAATTTGTCAAACTTTTCTTTTAAATAAGCATTATTAAGATTTTTTCTTATATATATAGTTATTAATATACTAAATGGATTAAATACCAAATTAAATATCCCATTATTAACAATTGAATTCAAAAGAATAAATATCCAAATTAATGTTAAATATTGATTATTTATTAATTGAGTATATTTAAGAACAAAACAGCATAATATTAATGCAACAATTAAAAATAAAATTCCTTCCGCAACAAGCATATGCATATATTCAGAATCTAATATCTCATAATATCCATTATTAATTCCATTAGTAAAATTAGTACCTAATATCTTTATTCCATAACTTTTAATTATTATATTACCTATATTCAATCTTCCATTTAAGGCTTTGTCTAATATATTTCCCACTAATGGAAACACCTTATATATAACAAGTAATATTATTGTAATGAATAAAAATATAAATGGCAGAAATTTTATTATACCAGAAGCCAATATTTTACTATCTTTTGTTTTTATTCTATATTGTAAAACATTATAACAGGCAATAAATAATGCTATCATTACTGTTCCTGTTATTGTAAGGCACTGGCTAAATATGAATGCATCTACTACCAGCCAGAATACATTATCCTTCCATGTTATTTTACCACTTTTTAAATAATAATACATAAATACAATAGGCATCAACATCATTATCATTTGCCCTGGATATTCAAATCCATTACCACCAGCTATCCATGCCCCACCTAATTTATCACGCGATGTAATTACATTCTCTATTATTCCTGCCTTTGAAGATATGAAAGTTATTACATATAAAACGACAGAAATATTAAATAAAGAACGAATATATTTATCCATATACTCTTCTTCAAATATTGTTGAAAACAATAATACAACAAATACACTTTTTCTTTCACCTAAAAAAGACTGGAACAAGAAAAAAAGCATTATTGTAGAAAGTAATAATGATATACTTTTCTTCTGTACTACCTTATATACAATATAAGAAAATGCTAACATATAAGAAATTAATTTTGTAAATGTCACTATTAATTTTATCTCATCAATTTTAATAAACGTCGTATATTCTATATATCTTGGAATATAATATAATACAAATATAACTGCAAAAATATAATATGCATTAACTTTTTTAATCATATTCTTAACCTCTGAATCTAACCATATTATAAAGAATAAATTTTTTCACTATATTCCTTGAAAGAATTTTTTAAATTATAATTGTCATTTATGAACTTTAAAGCATTTTGAGCAACTTTTTCTGCTTCATCTCTATTCTGTATAATATATCTTATTTTGCCATTATAATCCTCTGGTGTCTCACAATGATAATAATGTATGCCATCGTCAACTTCTATTCCTTCAATTCCAATATTATTAGTAAGAACTGGAACTCCCATAGCCATAGCCTCCAGAATTTTCACTTTAACACCAGCTCCAGCTTGAATAGGTGCTGCTAGACACATTGCACTTGAAAAATATGGCTGAATATCTTGAACAAAACCTGTAATTATAACATTATCAGACTCATATTTTTTTAACTCATCACTAGGTTTATTTCCAACAATTACATATTTTGCACCAGTATCCTTAATTTCAGGCATAACATTTTTAATAAACCATTCTGCACTTATTTCATTTTCCATTCTATTCATTGCACCATAGAATAATATATTTTTATTTATATTTTTTCTTGCAACTTGTTCTGGTAAATTAATATATGGAACAATTACACCTAGTTTAGATTGTTCAACTCCATTTTTAAGTAATAATTTTTTATCTTTTGCATTATGTGTTACAACATAATCACATTTATTAATACTTAATATTTCTCTCTTATACAAATTATTATAATATAATTTTTTATATATCTTCTTAAAACCTTTAGCGTTTTCATATTGTCTCTGTGCACCTAAAAAAGAAACATCATGTTCCGAAGCAATATATTTTGCATTAGGAAATCTTTTTTTTACCTGATCTATAAATAATAACATCCACGTCCATTCAAGTATTACAATATCAGGTACATATCCTGTATTTTTTAATTTATCTAACTCATTCCCTATCTGGTTAAATATCTCTTTAGTTAATACATTTCCATATCGGTATAACGGATTTATTTTTGAATTCAAACTTTTAATATATGAAATATATTTCTTTACCTTATTCTTCGGTGTTCTTACTATTATAGTGTTAATATTGGGATTAATATTTTCGATCTGATGTTCCTCTTCTGGTAAAACTTTTGCAATCATAGTAACTTCATTATCTATATCATTGGCAAATCCATTAATATAATAATTGAAAGTTTTTCCTCCTGCATGAGGAACATTATCATATGGTATACTCATTGAAATATACAAGATTTTACGTTTTTTCATTTCTTCTCCATTATAACTTAGATTAATCTAACATAAGTAATTTTAAATAATTAAAGAATAAACATATATTTGTTTTAACTATATTAAATTTTCTATACTGCTTTAAATAATATTTAAAACTCTCATTATTCATTTTACGAATCTTATTTTTAGCAAATACAGATTTTACTGTTGTTGAATGATTGTGTATTATACTTGTTGCTATACAGCAGGCACATTTGTAATTTTTCTGCATTAATCTTTCTGCCAGAATTGGTTCCTCAACATATAAAAATGTATGCTCATCCATATAATCGATTTCATTCATTTTATTTAAATCAACCATCATACAACACCCCTGCGGTCTGTATATATATGAATATCCACCTCTATCTTCTATCTTACGACCTTTTTTCTTATAATTTAACATTCCAAATGTCAAATCAAAAAAATCGGGTCTTATAGAATCTCTATTATACATATGCCCATCTGGAGCATATATATCTGGATTAACAACCGCTACACTAGAGTCTTTTTTAAATACATCCGTAAGCTTTGTAACAATCTCTTTGTCATTAATTAAAATATCATTATTTAATATCCATGCATATTTATACCCTGCCTTATAAGCATACCTCATTCCGATATTATTTCCAGCAGCATATCCATTATTATTTTCTGATTTAATTAATATGAAATTCTTTTCTTTTGAAGTACTTTTAAGATTTACATATGAATCATTAGGAGAAGCATTATCAACAATAATGATATTTTCATAATCAATCCCAAGAAATTCGTTACATATATCGGCTTCCTGTATTGTTTCCTGCCAAGATTTAAAATTTAATATAATAACCGCAACATCTTTTTTATTATCCAAAACTATACCCTCATTATATTATTTATATTTTCTTACCAATCGTAATATTTTTACATCATCTATTAAATATCTTTTAAACATTCTTTTAGGCTCTTGTAATAACCTATAAAACCATTCCAATCCGTGGTCACTCATCCAGCGAGGTGCTCTTTTGACATTTCCAGCAAGAAAATCCACTGTTGCACCTGCACATATAGTGACCTTTGCATCATATTTATCTATATTTTCATATATCCATTTTTCCTGCTTAGGACATCCAAAACAAGCAATTAATAAATCCGGATGAACATCAGAAATCATTGCATTTATTCTATCTAACTCATCTTGATTTTTTTCAAAGCCAAATGGAGGAGCATATACACCAACAATCTCTATGTCAGGAAGCTTTTTTTCTAAATTAGCCTTAGCCTTTTCAGCTATCCCATCTTTACCACCAATAATAAATATTGTATATTTTTTCTTTTGTGCAACTTTACATAACTCTGGAACCAAATCAGAACCTGATATTTTAGCCTTTACCGGTCTTTTATGAAGCTTAGAAATCCAAACTAATGGTTTTCCATCAACCAGAACCATATCTGCATCATCAACAATTTTTTTCAAATAGCTGTCATTCTCAATCTTCATAACCACATCTACGTTAATAGCAACTATGTATGATTTATTCTTAGACGCAATCATCTCTTCTATCGCACAAATTGTCTCTGACATATCTACATTATTTACATATGTATTTAAAAGTGCCTGCTTTTCCATCAGCTATTCCTCTCCAAAAAATCTTTCTTCCAGCATTAAACATAGACAATGATAAATAGGTAAGTGATGCTCCTGTATCATATATGTTCTTGTCTGTGATGAACGGATTGTTACATCTGCTATTTTAGATAATTCACTATCATTTGCACCTGTGAGTCCTATAACTTTTAACCCCTTCGCTTTAGCAGTTATTGCAGCATATAAAATATTTTTACTATTACCAGATGTTGAAATCCCTAAGAAAATATCTCCACTATTTCCATACCCATTAACCTGCTGTGCAAAACATAACTCTGGTCTGCAGTCATTCATATATGCAGTAGATAATGCTATATGACCATCTAACGCAATTGCAGGTAGTGCCATCTGTAAATTATCAGCTAAAACATTTCCAAGTTTCTCATTTTCATTAATTAATCTATCCTTATATTCCACAGGAAGTCTTCTTTGTTTTTCAAAGCCTTTCATTAACTCACCGACAATATGCTCAGCATCCGAAGCTGAACCACCATTACCTGCAACTAAAAGCTTTCCACCATTCAAAAAAGTCTGTTCTAATAATTCATATGCTTTTTTTATGTATTCCCTATTAAAATCCAATTCTGGATATCTTTCAAATAATACATCTATATGTTTCGCAATATTCTCTTTCAATTTAGTCTCCTTGTAATTCAAATTATATTATAGGTTCATATGTTTCTGGACTATAATGAATTACTCTTGTTCCACCATCTTCAAATTCAAATGGTATATACAACAGATCTTCCATTGCTTTTTTCACTTTTTCCTGTTTATCTGGCTCTACATAAAACACTAAGAAACCACCGCCTCCTGCTCCAAGTAATTTCCCACCTAAAGCTCCAGCCTTTAATCCTTTATCATATAATTCATCAATACTATTAGTAGATACTGTATTACCTGTTTTTCTTTTAATTCTCCATGTATGATCAAGAAGTCTTCCAAATTCATCTAAGTCACTCTGCTTATCCACTAAAACCTTTTCTGCTTCATCTACTAAAGCAAGCATTTCTTTGAGCTGATTTACTTTATCTGCTTTGTTGGATGCGTTTGCTTTTTGAACATCTGATGAAAATCTTGTAAATCCCGTGAAAAACATCATTAAATTATTATTAAGCTGTCTCTTTCTTTCCGGATTAATAATTAATGGCAGCACTTCATATCCATCTGAATTAAAATTAATTCTATTAAATCCACCATATGATGCAGCAATCTGATCCTGCCATCCACCTGCTTCTTTGCACAATTCTCTTTCTAAATATATTGCAGCATCAGCAAGCTTTTTCTTATCTGCATACTTTCCCTTCAAAGCATAAAAAGCATTAATCATTCCAACGGCAAATGAACTAGATGTACCTAAACCGGATCTAGCTGGAAGATCTGCTTCATATGTTAATCTGATTTCATGCATATCCAGCATTTTCATTGCCTCTCTTATTGCTGGATGCTGAATATCATTAACATCTGTTACTCTTTCTATTTTGGCATATGATAACTCTGTACTATAGTCAAAGAATCTTGGCAGGTGTCTTACATTAACATAACAATATTTATCAAATGTTGTCGATAAAACTGCCCCACCATTTTCCATAAAAAATGACTCCATATCTGTTCCACCACCAAAAAAAGACATTCTAAAAGGTGTCTTAGTAATAATCATCGCTTAATCTCCCTTATCTCACATTATGTATTCGTATTTCATAAAATTCTATATACTTAAATATTCTGACACTTACTATATCAATTATGTTCCGTGATTAGTAAACACTGTAACAACTGTCTTAAATAAAATTTTAATATCAAGCATTACACTCCAGTTATCGATATACTCCAAATCCATCTTTACAACTTCATCAAAGTCCATAACACTATTTCGTCCATATGCCTGCCACATTCCTGTAATACCCGGCTTCATAGACAGTCTTCTCTTGTGGTGTCCTTTATACTGCTTGAACTCACCCACCGTAGGTGGTCTTGTTCCGACAAGGCTCATATCTCCCTTTAACACATTAATAAACTGAGGAAGCTCGTCTATACTTGTCTTTCTTATGAACTTACCAACTTTGGTAATTCTAGGGTCATCCTTCATCTTGAACATAAGACCATTCATCTCATTCTGTGCCATAAGTTCTTTCTTACGTTCCTCGGCATCAATATACATTGAACGGAACTTATAAATATAGAAATAACGTCCATTCTTTCCTACACGCTTCTGCTTAAAGAATAATGGACCTTTTGACTCAATCTTAATAGCTGGTGCAACAAATATCATCGCAATTGTCATAAATACAAGACCCACGATAGCTCCAACTATGTCAATACATCTCTTTACGAATAAAGACTTCCAGCTATATATCCTGTTAGCAAATGTAATAACTGGAATACTTCCAAGATAACCAAGCTTCGCATCGAAATCCCTGTATACATCTAATACTTCAATCTTAAGATGTACAGTAACACCCATATCCTCAAGTTCCATAACCATAGGCTTGATACGTTCTCTTATGCGATCTGTAACATCTATGTAGACTTCATCAACGATTTCATTCTTAATAAACTTCATCATCGTATGGATATCTGCGACAACAGGAACTCCATTGATATCCTGACCTGTCATATTCTCATCCATAATTACAATTCCGTCTATCTTTCTTAACCAGTCGTCCTTCTCATCAATCTTTGAAAGTGTATTCTTAGCCCTGTCCTTAACTGTAACCATTATGACACGGCTTGCCCTCTTGCTTTCGTTATGTGATTTAAGATATGCCTTAACAAGCAGTCTTGATACATACATAATAACTATTGCAACGATAACTGTAACAATATATATGCCTCTCTGGATGCCTTCTGCATCTCTTCTTAATAATTCATAGACAGCGAGTATAGCAGCAAACAGTGCACTCTTGCATACTACTGACCTGAATTCTTCAAAATAACCTCTGCTTATAAAATCATTCTTGACATTATAAAATACTGCTGTAATAACTGTCGCAACCAGTATTGATACGCAGTTATTATTAAGTTCACTAAAAATCTGTCTGTTATTCATTCCCCAATATAACCCCAGCCAGATTATTCCTGCAACATAATACGATAACACTATCGCTATTGCATCTGTAAAAAATATAAGTATATTCTGTATACTTTCCTTAGTTCTGTTAATATTCGTCATAAGCCCCCTGATAGTATATTATTATTTATGCAATCTGAATAATTATACTATATTCGACATAATTGTCAATAATGTAAAAATCCGTCCCACTCTATTATGTGGAACGGATATAGTTCATTTTATTCCACTGTAACTGATTTAGCAAGATTTCTTGGCTTATCTACATCAAGTCCCTTAGCTACACTTACATAATAGCCAAGTAACTGAAGTGGCACAACAGCAAGTGATGCTGCAAAATGTTCATCTATCTTTGGAATGTATACAGTAAATTCAACTGTATCCTCAACTTCATATTTTCCATATGTAGTAAGTCCCATAAGATATGCACCACGGCTCTTGCACTCAACCATATTGCTTATCGTCTTCTCATAAAGCTCACTCTGTGTAAGCACACCAATAACAAGAATATTATCTTCAATAAGACTTATAGTTCCGTGCTTTAATTCACCAGCGGCATACGCTTCTGAATGAATATAAGATATCTCCTTAAGCTTAAGGCTTCCTTCAAGACTGACTGCGTAATCAATCCCTCTTCCTATAAAGAATATATCCTTTGAATTGGCAACCTTTGCGGCAAACCACTGAATTCTTTCCTTATCTTCAAGAATCTTCTCAATCTTATCAGGTATAGTCTTAAGTTCTTCTAAATATGTGCTGTACACATCATCTGTTATCTCACCTCTTACTCTGGCAAACTGAATTGCAAGGCAGTAAGCGGCTATAAGCTGTGTACTGTAAGCCTTAGTTGTAGCAACAGAAATCTCCGGACCGGCAAGTGTATAGAATACATTATCTGCTTCTCTTGCAATTGAACTTCCAACTACATTGACAATGCCAAGTGTCCTAAGTCCCTTATCCTTAGCAAGCCTTAATGCCGCAAGACTGTCTGCTGTTTCACCTGACTGGCTTATAACAATCACAAGTCCATCAGGATCTAACAAAGGCTTTCTGTATCTGAACTCAGAAGCGAGTTCTACTCTTACCGGTATCTTAGCCAGATCTTCCATAACATACTGTGCAACTACGCCAACGTGATATGCCGAACCACAGGCTACGATATATATCTGTGAAATCTTCTTAATCTCTTCATCTGAAAGCTCTACTGCTGATAAATCAAGCTTCCCGTCCTTTAATACAGAATTAAGTGTATCAGCAATTGCCTTTGGCTGTTCGTGGATTTCTTTCATCATAAAATGCTCATATCCACCCTTTTCTGCTGCCTCAGCATCCCATTTAATCTCTACAAGCTCTTTTTCTATCTCATCACCATCAAGGTTATAAAATGTTATATTACCATCTGCAAGACGTCCAATCTCCATATTGCCAATATAATATACATTTCTTGTATAATTAAGTATAGCCGGTACATCAGAGCCAACATAGCAGTTGCCATCACTGACACCAAGTATCATTGGGCTGTCTTTTCTTGCTACATATATTTCATTAGGATATTCCTTGAACATAATCGCAAATGCGTAAGAACCACGGATACGAACCATAGCATGGTTAATAGCATCTACAGGTGTATGCTCATATTTCTTATAATAATAATCTATAAGCTTAATAGCCACTTCTGTATCTGTTGATGAATAGAACTCGTATCCATTCTTAACAAGCTTATCCTTTAATTCCTGATAATTCTCAATAATTCCATTATGTACGCCAACAACATTATAATCATCTGATATATGAGGATGTGCATTATTCTCAGAAGGCTCACCATGTGTTGCCCATCTTGTATGTCCAATACCGCAAGTCCCTTTAATGGCAAGACCATTATTAGTCTTTTCCTCTAATGCCTTAAGCCTTCCCTTCGCCTTAACAACCTCAACCGGACTTTCGCCGTCACGAACTGCAATACCTGCCGAATCGTACCCTCTATATTCAAGCTTTGCAAGACCGTTAAGAAGTATTGGTGCTGCCTGTTCATTACCTACATATCCAACTATTCCACACATAGATATATTCCTCTCTTTTAAAAATTCATATCACTTTATAATATATTATTCCGTTCCTAATTACAAGAGTATAGAATATTTATTTTAAGTCCATATTTCAATTTCAGCTTAACTTCTCCTTTTCACGTCCACTGTGTGTTATGACTATATTTCACCCTGCATCAACTCTTATTATTAATCCCTATTATTAACTTTTATACTAATCCTTATTATTAACTCTTCCTATTAATTACTTTTCAAACGCCACAATAGCAGTTATATCATTATAACCAAGCTGCTGCATTTTCTTCTGAAGCTTATTGATTGCCTCATCAAATTGTGAAAAAGCATTATATGTATCATTAAAATACTGCATTGCCTTTTCTTTATCTCCATCTTCATTAGCATGCCATGAAAGCTCTGCATAATGATGCAAATCATTATGTGCCTTTACAAGCTGCTTGAATTCAGAACTATTTACAATCTTATCATCCTTTAACTGTGCAATCCATTTACCAAGTTTACAGCGTGATGGATCATCTACCTGCTTCTTTAAAAGATGTTCAAATCCTACGATATTGTTATATACTCTCCATGTAAGAATATAATGATCCACTTCAAACACTCTCATCCAATCCTGCTGTGTAATCTTAGAACAGCCTCTTACAAGGTCACTTCTTGTCTTATCAAGATATCTGCCCACCTTGAATACCCTCTGTCCTGACTTAAGGCAGTCATCAGACAGTATGCTGTAGCTCTGTGAAATATTCTCTATCTGCTTAGAAAATGACTTTGTAACACCTGTCTGTGTATCTATGTCATTAAAGACACTGTCAACCTTCTCACTTATGTCATCAATCTGGCTGTTCATCTGCTGCATAACTTCAAGTGACTTCTCTACCTTTTCATTACCTTCACCAAGGCTTATAGTAGTCTCATCCATTGCTTTTGCAAGCTCATCTATATTATCTCTTAATTCTTTAACATACTTGACTATACTTCCAGCAGACTCTGCTGTATTATTAGATAATAATCTTACCTGATCAGCAACAACGGCAAAGCCTCTTCCTGCTTCTCCGGCTCTTGCAGCTTCAACAGAAGCATTTAAAGCCAAAAGATTACTCTGGTTAGATACCTTCTTAACAAGGTCTACAATCGCTTCAATCTTACCAATCTTACCCTTAAAATCCTGAACTTTATTATTGATAGACTGAATCTTCTTAGATGACGCATTAACGGCTTTGATACTATCGTTCATATCTACCGTTACATTATGAGACACTGATATTATATCGTGGGCATTATCACGGATATGTCCCATAGCCATAGAAATGTTCTCTATAGAACTCTCAAGATGCTGGCTGGCATTCTCCATATGCTGTATCGACTTAGTCTGTGTTTCTACCTGATTAAGTGTATCTTTAATCAAAGTATTATCGCCAAGAATCTCCATAGTTTCATTAAGTCGCATAACAACTGGATTATCAACCTGCTTAACCGCTTTAAGCATTGAATTAAGCTTATCTGCATACAACGGATTATTAAAATCCGTCGCATCTATCTCATTAAAATCACCTGAGGCTATATTGTCAATTGCCTCAATCATTCGCCTGACATCACCTTCTGGCAATAAGTTCTCTTCTGTCTTTTTTCTAAACATATACTTTCATTCTCCTATATACGCACAACAGCGGGTTATAAAATACAACTCCCATTTCCCAGCAACAGACATACTACTACAGTCCTGATTAACGCAGAACAAGCTATAAATATCTGTAAAACATCGTATCTTCGAACCATTTATTAAATTATTCAAGTCTATATAACACCGATATTGTAATAATATCATAATTCAAGTATATTTACTATACAAAAATAAAAATTTGTCTGATATTTTTGTATAATGTATGATTAACTAGGTACTTCACTTACTATCAGATTGTGTAAAATCCATAAATGGAATATTTAATACTGAATACTGAGAACTATTAGTCAAGTTAGCGACTATAGGTCTTATATACGATAACAATACAGAAGCACCATTAACTTTTAATAATTCCTTAACTTTAGCTATATCTATAGTATCTCTCCATCTGAATTTAGCACTCATTACTATATCAATATTGAATGGCTGATTATCTTCACTGCTTCCTACTATAACATTTAAAGACACTTTCGCTGTATTTTCTTCATGCATTTCAACACTTGTTTGAGATTCTATATCAATCCCTTCAAATTTATCGCTATCAAATTTATTATTAGTAACAAAGCTAACCCTCTCTAATATTGGATTTGCAAATTGAAAACCACTTCTTACCATAAATACCCCCTATGCTGCATAAACAAATGTTGTTTTGTCAATGTTCTCATTAATATTATTATCAACACCTTTATAAAAAACATCTAATTTATTATAACTATAATCATTTAGTAATGTTGTCTTGCTTTCTTTTATATCAATATCATTTTCGTTAAATGGAGGTATAAAATCAAATTGCTGTTGTTGAATTTTATTATTCAACTCATTTTGATAATTTTTTTTATACATTTCAACCTCTTCATCTGTTAAACTATCTATTTGTTCTATAAAAGAATCAAGGAATTCCAAACTATCAATTTTACCCATAATTAAACCTCCTTATATAACTCTTTTTCTAAAATACACTTTGAATTTTTGATATTATATATACATTTTACACCAATCGTTGGTTCTGCTTTATTAGCTTTATAATCATATGAAAATATACCATATGCTGGTGTATTATTATACTTTCCAAACACTTTAATTATATCATATTTTTGAGAAAATGAATCTATAGAAAATAGCATATTCAACTTATTTCCCAAAGGTAATTCCTGATTACATTGCATTTTTTCTGCTAGTTTTTCCCATGCATACTTTAGTTTCATATAAACATCATAATCTGTTAAATCTAATATATTGTCAGCATTTACATTAACCCTTACAATTGAAAAAGTTTCATTTGGTTTCCTGTTACGTTGCTTATTATTCCACCAATCAACATTTCCCTTATTATCCCAAAAATACATACCATCACCTAACCAAATATCATCTTTTCCATTTTTACTTGTAATCAAACTTACATCATTATTTATAAATGCTTTACATTTATCAGATTCATTACTATGAAATAATATTACCTTTGCCTCCATATGCACCCCTCAAATCATTAGTTCATTATTAGTAATTCTCCCTAATCCACTCCAGACTTTCCCTATTACCTATATCATATCTCTTACCTGGCATTTCATACGCATAAACTTCACGTTTCTTGCAGAACCACTCAATAAATCCACCCGGTGCATCAAGATTAATCTCCTCGTCATTGACACAATCAACAATAACCGGTAAATCCTCTTTGCCATAAATATAAAATGGTGGCACAGCCCAGTTGCTCTTTGGTTCTTTAGGCTTTTCTTCCATTGAAATAACCTTATCAGAAGAATCAACTTCAACAACGCCTGTTCGCTGTAACTTTTCTAACGATGGCTCATAATGTCTCATTATGCAGGTTGCATTTTTCTCTTTGTAGAAATCAAGAAATCCTTTAATAGAAAAATCCAAAAGGTTGTCACCCGCAAGAACAAGGACTCCATCTTCGCATACATTTTTATCTGCACCTGCCAAATTACATTCATTTATTGCAAATGCTATATCTTTAACTGCACCTAACCTATTATCATTGTCTGTTGAGCCGTCATCTAAAATTGTAAGTTTCATTCCACTTAATCTATTCTTTGCCTTATCTGCCCATTCAGTAAATATATCATAGAACTTATGATTAGACACAACTATAACCTCATCGACCATATTGGTAGATTGAACATCTTCTAACAACCAGTCTAATATGCTTTTACCCTTAACCTCCAATAAAGGCTTTGGAAAATTCTCTGTTAATGGATATAATCTTGTTGCATAACCTGCTGCTAATACTATACATTTCATATATAATTCCTCTTCTATACTGTGTAATCTTTATAACTTAATTCCATCTGCTGTATTAACGAAATAAATAGCAAAATCCTTCTCTAAATTAGGATGCCTCTTTATATACTCTTTTCTTACCTTATCAGCAATCTCTTCTTTCTTATCTGGATTAATAAGAGCAATACTTGAACCATTAAAGCCTGCACCAGAAAATCTTCCGCCATATATTCCATCTGTATTTTCAAATATATCCTGTAAATCTCTCAGATTATCAGAGCCAGTTTCATAAAGCTCTATGGAACTTCTTCCAGACTGGAACATAAGCTGTCCGAATTCTTCAATATCACCTTTCTTCCAGGCCTTAATTCCATCTTTTACCCTCTGTCTTTCACCATAAAAATGTTCTGCCCTTTTCCTCCAGTTCTCTGGAAGCCTGTCCTTGTACTGCAAATAGACACCAATAGGTACATTTCTTAAATATGTATCTTTATAATTACCATAATCCATACCTGCATAAGCCTGTAACGCATACGCCGCTGCCTTGCACTCATCAACTCTGGTATTATACGCAGAACCAGCAAGCTGTCTTTCCTTTCCGCCAAATACAATCATAATCTCAAATGGTTTCATATTGGAACTTACCGGTATAATCTCATTGGAATCATCCAGTGTATCAAGAAATAGTAGGCCATTTTTCCTGCAATATACCTCACAGCTCTGGTCAAGCTTGCCGACATTAACTCCTATATAATTACGCTCCGCCCATATAGCATTGCTTATAATCTCCGGTCTTGTAATCTGAATATCATTAGCTATACATACCGCATTAAGATATGTAAGAATAACTGCCGCTGAAGATGATAATCCTCCAACTGGCAGTGTTCCCTCAATAACACCTTTGATGCCTCTCCTTAATTCATATTTTCTTGAAAGTGCAACAATCGCAGCTTTAAGGAAATCCCCCCAAAGCATCTCTCGTTCTAACTCATCTTCAAGCGTGAACATTATATGCCCTGGATAATTCTTGCTAATAAGGTCAAATGTTCCATCTTCTGTTATGTCAAATTCTAAATTAACCCCTCTGTCAATTGCAAAACCCGTAACCTGTCCAAGCTGGTGGTCTACGTGTGCACCTAAGGGGCATACTCTGTATGGGGTGAAAATTGTGTGTTTCATCGTTGGTCTCCTTTTTCATTCATAGCCGTAATTTGTCCAATGTATATAACATATTTTCTGCAATAAATATTACTTCTTTTTTACCAAACATCTTTTCTTAAAAAATGATATTCCATAACACAATATGTTATCATAGTCATCTTCATATTCTTTTGCATACATACGCTCATCTATCTGTTCCAATGCAATATCACATTCGCTTTCCAATTTATCTAAAGCTCTTGTATACTTAGCTTCAAAAACAGCCACACGTGCATTAATAGTGTCATACACAACAACATCACTTCTTCCCTCACCGTGTTCCTTGTTGGAATCAACCATATACCCTGCACCTGCAAATATTCCTGCTAAAAATGCGTGATAAAAATCCTCCCTGTAATCGTGATAACTTATAGTTTTCCTTAAAAGCTTATTCATTTCATAAGTAATGCTCTCACTATTACCACTCCATACTGCATCAAATAAAGCCTTTCTATTCCACATTCGTGCGCTATCATCAAACCATTTAATAACTGTAGTTTCAAATATATCCTTTATCTCTTTGTTGGGAATAGTCAATGCTGTCATTTTACTATCATCTAACTTACTTCCAACATCTTCTTCCTTCACTTGTGTAAGGTATCCTGTCAAATATAGAATACTCCATATATTATCCTCATCAGAATGTAAATAATCATACGTCAAATATTCATCTATATGCTGAAAAATATGTCCCCCTGACATAAGCACTTCCAATTTTCTGGTTATATTACTTCCTGAATAATCTATAAATGAACGAATAATTGCATTATCACTTGTATTTTTCCAATAACTTTGTGGTTCTGCTTTAGGATTATATTGTAAATCCAAAATATAATTCATAACATCCCACGGACAATATATATCATAATTACCAAAATGATATCCATCATACCATTCTTTTATAATATCAGCATACGTTATTGCATCCGCATCACTTAGAATTTTATTAACCTCTTTCTGAGTAAAGCCAAAATATTCATTCAAGTGCGAAGACACAATCGTATCTGAAACAAAATTGTTCATACCTGTAAATATGCTTTCCTTCGCAATTCTAAGACATCCTGTAATAATAGCAAACTTAAGTGTTTTATTATCCTTTACTGTCTGCATAAGACTTTTCATAACATCTAACATTTCATTATAGTAACCATTATTATTTGCCTTTGCTACTGGAACATCATATTCATCTATAAGCAGAATGACCGGTTCATTATAATAATCATTCATCATATTCATAAGAAGATATATACTACTCTTAACTTCTTTTACAGATGCATTACCACCAAGTAAATTTTTAAATGAAGTCTTCTGAAATTCAGTTGCTTTCTTACTGTCAAGGAGATAAATATGTTCATTAAAAAGATTAGCAATAACTACTGTAAGCATATCGTAAGCACCTTTAAAATCAAG
The DNA here is from genome assembly GCA_001916215.1 of Clostridium sp. CAG:307_30_263. GTDB lineage: Bacteria > Bacillota_I > Bacilli_A > Acholeplasmatales > Anaeroplasmataceae > CAG-307. The sequence goes on along the minus strand of MNRZ01000004.1, from coordinate 45,741 downwards.
TCCTTCAACTTGTCTGAATGACACAAAGATTGTTGGATATTTATTCATCCATTCATTACATAAAACCTGATTCTGTGATATTTCTAATCCATCAAATAATTGTTTACTGTCTTTGCGAATATCAAAGTATGAATCAAGCATACTCATCGCTAATGTTTTTCCAAACCTCCGTGGTCTTGTAATCAAAGTAACCTTAGTAGAAGCTGTTTTTAGAATGTCCTTTATCAATCCCGATTTATCTATATAATAATATCCATTCTTCCGAATTTCTGTAAAATCCGATACTCCAACAGGAATATTTAAGTTCTTCATAATTGCCCTCACTCCTCGTCTTTACTTTATTGGATTGTCGGTCTTATGCATATTATATCTTATTGTATTAAGAATTTCTATTATAACCTTATATATCTATGGAATACAATCTATATTAGTTAGACTCAGCTAGCAAATATCTGCTTAATTTTAATCTTCATATGTGAATTTCACTTCAATAATATTGCATAATATTTTTAAATATCATTTATCGCAAAACTTGATCAGTAGTTCCACCTATCTGTCTAATATGCCTAACACAACATATGCTAATTCGTAAAAAAGCCTAAACCAAAATTTATAAAACATTATTAATGTTACAAAAATAACTCTGTATAATTTAATTTTACATCATTTAACTCACTTAACAACTGTTCATTATTCAACTCATATATGTTTTTGTTTATAATTATTTTTCCATCCACAAGCATTGCCTTTCCCTTACTCTCTATTAATTTAGCAATCTCTCTTGAAAATCCTATTTTTTGCAACTCAATAATTAATTTGTTATTCGTTCCAAAGTCAATATATTCAGACCAATCATTATCAATTGTATCAATATTCTTCAATGTTTTATAGCGTTCTGAGAATTTTGTAAAATAATTTGAAATACTAAAAAGCAACACATCTTCCACGCTTGTCAAACATTCTACAACTATCTGATTATCTTGAGAGTTGTTTCCTATATAATCGGTTTGTCTTTTTTGTTTTTTATCATATATTCTTCCTGTTCCTTTATGATATTCTATACTTTTGTCAATAATACGTTTTATACTGTGTCCTTGCATCCATTGATTTAATAAAACTGCATAATATGAAAGACGTTCTTTTTTTCCCAATCCAGTTTTGGGTTCATATTTTTTCCAATTATATAATTCGTATAAATTTTCTAAAAACTGTTTAGTATTCGAATAATCAATTATAGTTGGATAAAAAATCCTATTATTAACAATTTCCTCATCAAGGTTTCTTATCTGATCTACCGTAATATTTGAATCATCTGATATATCATTAATGTCAAAGTTATTTTTTACACTATTAATCAACTCTTCACTCAAATCATTTTCAAATTTTTTAAAAATATAATTACTGGTGTCTCCTTTGCATATTGATTTGATCAAAATGTTAACTATAAATCTTGCCATTCCAAACTTTTCATATGTCATATTTCCTTTTTCGATAATTCCAGTTCCATCATATAAACATTTTAAAATTTGTATACGCAACTTATCATCCAATATTTCATCAATAGACAGCTTCTGATTCTCCACCGGTTTTTGTATTAATTCTATGCATCTTTCAAATGTTTCAAAAGAACTTCCCTTTTCCGGAACAATATATACATTTCCTATTAAATTATATGTTTTACGTCCTACCCTCCCCATTAAATTCTTAAAATCCGCAGAATTTTTTAGAATATATGAAGAATTTTTTATTACTATAAATAAATTATCTGCTGGCAAATTTACACCTTCCAACAATGTACTTGTACAAAATATTGTCTTGATAATACGTTTTCTGAATAAATCCTCAATCTTTGCCTTTATTGTCGATGGTAAATACCCTACATGACAACAGATCCCCTTTTTCAAAAAATATACCAAATAAGATTTCGGATGGATTTCTGCCTTAATATCTTCAATCAATTTTTTCAATTCAGGTGAATTATCTTCTCCACATTTTCTCCAATACTCTATTGCCTGTTGTTCAACCATATCTTTACTGTCACAAAATACAATATTACTTTTGCCATTCCCAATTTTATACACCACATCAGATATCGATTTATATCCATTAGGCAAATCCATTTCTTGAAATTTTCTACTTAAGTCATTAAATATATTTAACCTACTATTATCTAAATTCAAAATAATTTTATGTTGATTAACTGGTGAAAACTCAAAAATATCTGACTTAAATTTATTATCTATAACTATTGGTATTAGGTTTAAATATACATCTGGATTTGGTATATATGGACACAAAAAGCAAATTCTCATTTCTTGATTGCATTTTACCATATAATCTATTATATTATAAAAATATGCACTTCTGGTTCCTACTTCAGATATTTTTTGTGCTTCATCCACAAATAAATAATCAATAATCACTTCTGGATGAACTTTTATTTGATATGATAATCTTTCCTGAGTATATACCATAATATACTTTGTATTTTTATCCGATGAAATTGCCCCCGGAGTCGTAATTACTTTATAACCTTTTTCATATAAATTTCCACCCATAACGGATATTATTTCACTTTTAACTTCATTAATTAAGGCTTTACTCGGAACAACTATTACATAATTGTTCCTTATACCTCTAACAATTTGTTCTTTTATAAACATTTTTACTAAAAAGGTTTTTCCCATAGATGTTGGTCCAGAAAAACTGTAAAATTGTTTATTCTTTATATTCTCAAACGCTATCCCTTGTGACGCATCAAAAAAAATATCCTCTCCACATATTTCTGGCAGCCTATAAGACTCCTTAACTATGTTTTCGTATATATTCTCTATAAAATCAGGATTTCTATATTTTTTACATATACTATTCAACCCAACATAATTATTTACACTAGATAAAACAGTACCCATATATATATTATTTAATTCATTATCTGGATATAGTTTATTTAATATACAGACAATATTTTGTGCAATATTTTTATGAAAAGAAGATTTTTTTACATCATTTGATTTAGATAAGATATCTGCAAATCTCTGTAAATGGCAAATTTCTTTATCCTCTAAATAATACTCTTGCTTAAGCAAGCTATTTGTATATTGAAATACTAATTTACAATACAACTTATTCAAGTAATCATTATTATCAATATCCAAATACAACCAATATCCTAAATCTCTTTTTAATTCTTCCATTGCAACCCCCTAAATAATATTATCCATAATCGTCTTTCTATCTTTTTCTGCATCATTGAATGGTAAATAATAACAATAAAAAGAATAACCTTTTAATGACAACCCATCAATTTTCTTTTTTATTGTATCAACAGCTCTTTCTATATCTTTCTTTATTTTGTCATTAATCTTTTTATTCCAAGAAGCGTTATCAATATCCTCATCATAATCTCCTGTATACCCAATAAATAATCCAATTGCTTTCTCACTGGTTGTAAATTTATCCGCAATATCTTCGCTTGGCAAAATAACCTCTATTAATTTTTCTGCATCTTCCTTTGTACACACTTCTTTTAATATTTCTTCTGAAACCAATGCTGTTTCAATATCAATTTCATCAATTGATTTTCTTATAGAATCAAAAGCTACCCTTGTTGCATCAAGAATATCATTTTTAATCTTTGCTTCTCCGATGACAAACTGATATAGCATATTACCATATTTATCCTTAGTCATATAAAGATGTAACCCATCTGCTCCATATATATACGGATTTCTAGTTGTTTTTATTTCCATTTTACTTAATAATTTAGGTGCATGAAGACAATTTTCCAAGAAAAGATATAATAACAATTCTCCCAATTCTCCACCCGCTCCACTATCATTTTCATTTCGAACTTCTCTAAGCTGCTTTCTTCCCCTATTATACAAAATTTGAATATCAGCTTGAGATTTAGCCTGTTTTACTGTTTTTCTATTAAATATGTATTGAGACAAATTTCCAACACAAAAGTTGGTTAAATCCTCATATTTAAACCTTCTATTTTCAGTACGAAGATGATATATATTTAAATTATTTTCATTTGCCAATTCCAATGAAAAGTCATGCTCTATAGGAATAAATACTCTATTAAATTGTGATGTATCCGCTGTTAACGGCAATATTTCAGATATGATATTTTCCAATTTTAACACCTTCCTTTCATCTATCCGCACAAATACACAATTTCATCCAATAATCGTTCAATAAGTTTATAAATATCTACTGCTGGATTCATTTGTGTAATATCTCTATCCATATCTTTTCCTTTATCTTCCCAATGTTTTTCCAATAATTTAGCATTTTCTATTGCAGCTCTTATTTTTTCGTTGCCATTACTACCTAATATTTTTCCAATAGTCCCTTTTGATGCTTTTATTTTATTTGTATATTTTGTTACCTTCAAATAGTCCCTCATCAACTTTATGATAGTTCGTTTGCTGTTATCCTTTTCTGGTTCTAAATTCTGAAAATGCATAACCAGCCAGGTTTCAAATAACAAATTTGAATAATCCAGTATATAATCATTTCCGGAATCTTTCATCAAAGTAATTACTTGTTGTATATTTTCTGGAGCATCGCAATCAAACACTAAATGTTTCTCATAGTATATATATTTACTTGCATTTTCCTCTTTTTTCAAAAAGTCTTCTGCATAATTATACACTTGCATAGCATTCCCCTTTGCATTCATTGGCTCAATAACTATGTCTGAATATTTTGCACGCAAGTTATTATCAATATATCTTTTAAAATAATCTAAATAATTGTATTCTGTATACCCTTCACAAAATATCAAAAGTTTCCCCGCATTTTCCGGCTTGGGATTTGTGATTTTTCTTTCACCATTTACTAATCTTGGCATAACCACTCACCTACCATTTCTGCATATATATCATTATCAGATAACACAGGAATAGCACCATACTTACCTGCCATATAATCTTTTGCAAAACTTGCATCAGATCTTGCTTTAATATCAGCCAATGTATAAAGTGTTGATTCTCCTTTTTTGTTTTTTTCAACAAAAGCTATCTCATCTCTTCTAAATTGCTTTCTATTCATTAATGAAATATCATGTGTTGTAAAAATCAATTGTGCCTCTTTATTCATCTTTCCCTGAAATAAATCTACAATAAATTTCGTCAATATTGGATGCAATCTTGCTGACATTTCATCCACTATAAATACACCACCATCTTCAATAACATTTAAAATATATTGAATTAAAGAGAAATACCTATTTGTTCCTGAAGATTCCATATTCAATTCAAATTTTTCTTCACGAACAACTTCTCCAGCATCATTATACACATTGTGAATTGTCTTAACTTCATAAGGATGCCTTTCTTTTGTTTTTTCATCTTTATTCTCTTCTATGCTTAAACCAACTATTCCAACATCCGCTACTCTTATAAATTTTTCTATGGTTTTTCTATATGCCTCATCCTCTACAATTCTTTTTGAAAAACTTATTCCAGATACCAATCCTTTTACACTGCCTTCTAGAATCAACTCAAAATGCACATTAAATTTATGTTTTAAATAGTCCTTAAATTCATCTACAATTTTTTTTACTTCCCCTTCTGCAAAATAATCCAGAACCCCTATATATAATCTATCTTGTCTTTGCCTATCAATATCTTTTAATTCATTTTCATACTTTTTACCAAACGAAATAACATCTTGCTGTCTATCAAACACCTGCTTATCATCAACTAGCAGCCACTCTTCCTTAATACTATATTTTTTTTCTTCTTGTATATCATGAATGACAAAGCCATATTGATAAGTCTTATTATTCTGGCTAAATAAAATTTCAAATTCCGAATCATCATTCACAACTTCTCCTAACTTAAATGTACTTCTCTTAACATTAGGCATTCTATCACCCAAGTCAACTTCGTCATCTCTATTGCCAGCATCAAAAAATTGATTATATACAAAACTTTCAAAATAATAAAGAGCACTTATCAAATTTGATTTTCCACTTGCATTTTTACCATATAACGCTAAAGTCTTAACAACCTTATTCTTTCCTATTTCCAACACGTGATTTTTCATATCTTTATATGAAATTGCTCTCATATCTAAAATAACTTCATCTTTAAAAGATGCAAAATTTTTAACTCTAAACATTATTAACATAAACACATCTCCATTTTTATTATTCTAATTAATACTATACACTAATTGCGTTTAATAAATCAATAATATATTCGTGTTTTTCGAATATTTCGTTTATTATATTCTTTTTCATCTTTATATTCCTTATTTTAAATCGATTTTTTCGAATTTTGTTAGATATAAAGCAAATGAGATAATTGTTATCTATAATTAAAATATTAATCCTACATATTCAAATAACCGTTGATGAATATCCTACATATATATGAGGGAACAACAAAAAGACCATTACTAACAATCTTTTTTAATCAAAGCGTATCAGATAAGAATATTTATACTTATTCCAATCACTGATATTGAAACCTAAATAAATAGTCTTTCAAAAAAGTTTTTAGGCTATAAATTTTCAATTAACATAATATCATCTAGTCTATGATAATTTTTCAAAAATTTATTATAATAAGATTCCTTCAATTTGTAACAATTCCTTTTGTATTTCCTTATTTTCACTTTCTGTAAATAAAATACTATTGTATACTCTTGCTTTATCAAGCAATAAACTTCGGAAAATCATATAACTACACAAGCTAAAATTTTTTCTTATACCTTTCTCTCTCAATTTCTTAAATTGCTGATACATAATAGAATCAAAATTAACAAACAGAGAGTTCCACAACCATTTAATAAATTGAGGGTATATAAAATGTGAAACATATGATTTTGATATTTTTTCAATTAGTTCATCTATATAACCATCATTATTAAGCTCATATATAGTATCCTTATATACCAATTCACTTATCCTATCTCTCCAAATTCTATAAGTATCAACCGACATATACCCTTTTCCTGATCTCTCTGCATAAGCTATGTAAAAAATTAAAGCTACACATACATCATTATTATTAATCAAAGACAATAACCACTTAAGTTGAAAATCTGAAATGCTATCTCCACTCATAATTTTATCATAACTGCATTTTTCTGCTTCACTTCTAATAAACGAGTTATTATTATTTATTTTTTTGCAAAAATTCTTTATAAAGTCACCCTCTCTGTTCTCGCATCCAAAGGCATACTTAAATACTTTCTCAAACACCTTTGAAATATAATTCTTTAAATCATAACCACCATTAAGGGTATTAAAGATACTACCTATATCATTATCAAAATCCAATTCTTCATACATTTTGCTATTATTACACATATCAATTAAAACATCAATTATACGAGATGTACATACATTTCTTACTTTTTCATTATTTGAAGAATCATATCCTTCAAATGAATCATTATAAATTTTCTTAATGTCTTCAGTTTGATTACTAAATTTATTTTCTAATTTTTTAATAACATTTAAATCATAGTTAATACTTTTACATATTACCGAAAATGAAATTTCGTAATATGAAGCTTGTTTTATACTTTTCCATTTTTTCTCATAATAATCTTTAATTTTTTTTAAATATTTCCCAAGTAAATATAGTTTTATTTTTTTAATATCAGGCTTATTATTTTTAGAGATTGAATTAATAAGGTTATCAATCTTATCGTATATTCTATATATACAATCATTTTCAACTCCAAATGCAAGCATTAAATATTCATCAAGCTCCTCCTTAGTACTGGTTACCTCTGTAGATTTATTAAATAAATACTCGTTTAAGTTATCTACATTTACCTCATTATGCGAATTAATAAACAGGTCTATAATATATGTATTTAATATACTTTTGAAATAATTTTTATATTCTTTTTTAACCTCTAGCCTTATCTTAAATTTTGCTCTCTCATTCTTAGGATCATAATAATTGCTCAATTTAAATTTATTTCTTGTAAGATTAATGGATTCAATCAAAATTGCAGCACAATATATACATACTACAACAACAATAGACATCCATATGCAATACAAATCATTTTCATATTTATTCAAAAAATTATTAATGCTATTCAAAATATCCCATACATAATTATAATTTGTTGTAATTCTTAAACAGGGGATGATTAATATAAGCCAAAGGTACAATTTAATATTCATATCATATAATCTTTTTATCCAGAAGTTGTCATATAAATTTCTTTTTAAATTATATCCCAAATAAAAATTTTCCTTATTACTAGATTCTACTGTTACACTTTGAAAAAATGTAACGATAAATGTCAATATAGTTACCATCCCTGCCGAAAATAGAAACATTTCTTTTCCACTTAATTTGTATATATTTATTGGACATAATATAAAATATAAAATAAATACAGAAATATATGAAATATTTTTTATCGGATGAGCTACAATATCAATAAGATTATAAATCAAATTTTCAAATTTTTGTATTATATTAAATATCATAAATACGCCTCCTAGAATGACATATATTATCATTTTCTTTCTGGAATAGTTTATTTAAAGTTTTATAACCTTAAACATCCTTGGAAGACCATTTTCCCCTTATAAAAAAGACTCTGAATCACTTCAGAGTCCAGTGTCTTTTTATGCAACTTTATTTTTATTCTGCTCATATTCGAACTCTCTGCAGCGGAGAAATCAGTAGTTGCTCACCAATTATATAAATAGCATATGCTACTTACTTCATATCATTTCCTTTTATGATTAAAATATATCCTAGAACTTGCTAAGTCAAGCTATTTTTTAATCTAGTTATTAACACCATTTTATTATTATTTATTAACTAAAATATAAACAATCTAATTTCATATCTTATACAATTAGTAATTAATATTATCAATTATATAAATAGCCTGCAGTTCCTTGTAATTTACATCATATAATTCGGCAAATATTTCCGCATATATTTCATCCATTCCTGTTAATTCCTGAAATAAATTCTGCATACTGTTTTTTGAAAAATGACCCATTATTCCCTTAAAAAGCATTTCTTTAAAAGAATCTGCCATATTATAAAATTGATCAACTGTTATATCTACTTCATCACATACTTCTTCGTATGCTTCATCATATCTTATAATATATTTATCAAAAATATCTTTGAATAGATATCTAATCTGCATTGTTGTTATGCTTGCATTCTTAATTCTGCTTCTTAATACTTCACACGCATAATATGGCTTTAAATTAGTGTTTACAACCATTCTGATATCATCCAGAAGTTCATCGTTATCTTTCACATATTCCTTTAATACATTAAAAGTTTCGACCTCGCCATTCTTAACGATGCAATCTTTCACTTCATCAAGAACTTGACAAAATTCTTTTATATTTTCGCCTTTCAACAGACTATCGTAAGGCTCTGTATACCATAGCTCTTGTTTCTGTTCCAATTGTTCTATTTTTTCTTTTAACATTTCCATATGCTACCACCTCTCTAGATACTATTCTATCCAAACCATTATATGTATTGCAGTACCCACTAACATATAATACATCTGACGTTTCTTGTACCTCAAACTTACTCCATGTATTTTGTTTCTTAATGATATCACGTTGAGAATTTATATATTTCTTATAATATTCTGCCATTCTTGGAGTTAATTCATAATTTTCTCCCTCTTTACTGTGAAATTTTCTAACTAATCCATCATCTATTAATATCTCTAAATACTGTTTAATTTCTTTGTCCGTCAATTGCGATTCTGATATTAATTGTTTCAGCCCTATATCAGGCTGAATATATATCTTATCTACTATATTCTTTACATCATCACTTTCAAATAACTGGACTATTTTATTTTCAAATATCTGTTTATTTCTAATGTTATTATCTAATTCCTTTAAGAATTTAATCACTCCTATGCTTTCACCCATAGTTTGATATAAAATTTTTTCTTGAGTATCGGCTTTCCTATGCCTTAATACATTTCTTATTGCTTTTTCTACATAATATAAATCTTTTGAATAATCTTCAAAATTTTTATTAATTATATTACCTATTTGCTTTTCATTTTGTACTGTATTAAGTTCATCTAATCTTCTTATTAAATCATTAATATTCCGTTCTTTATGTAATTGAACACCTATTTTTTTTAATTCATCCATACTCATATGCTCCTTAATCCAGTCAAATCTCATACTCAAACATACACTCTTTATTGCATTGACAACGAGATGAAATATACTCACACGGTGGCCTTTTCTCTTTCTTCTCATCAATAGTATTTTTAACTTCACCCGCAGTAAAAAAGCTTATAGTTTTAAAATTATTCTTCTTATCCTCTGAGTAAGCCGAACATGAATTAACCCATAACACACAACAATTCATTTCTTTAAGAATGTTAGCAGTCCCAATAAAATCATAATTGCCAGTAGAAAAAGATGGTACTAAAATCATTGTTAACTTATACAAATCAATAATATCAAACAGTAATTTTCTTTCCAAAAAATCCCTGCATATCAATATAGCAATTCTGCCCATTCCTTCACAATGAATTATATTAATTTCCTTATTAGCCCTTTCCAAATCTTCAATATAATTATTTCCTTTATAATTTTTTTCATACGGAACATACTTTTTTTGTGAAGACATTACCTCACCAAAATTATCCAAAATGCTAACTCTATTCTGCCGTTCATTCCAATATGACGGTAAAATAGTTATTTTAGGTAAATCTTCAATAAATTCATCTAACAAAAATTGTGATACCTCTTGATCCAATCCATTATATCCATGTACCTCTGGAAAAATCATAATATCTTTTCCTCTTGCCTGTTGTATCTTCTTCTCTACAAATTCCGCATCATCTGCTGGATTGCCTGTATATTGAATACGCATTAAATTATGTTTATTCTCACTAATATAATTAATCTTTTGATTCCATTGATTACTATACGGAACAGTTACAAATTCATATTTACGATTGAATTCCAAATCACCTTCAATGAAAAAATGCTTATCTTGGTATTTTTCATTAACACTTCTATAATCAATCATTAGAAGATAATATAAATAATTATCTAACCTTACATTAGTATTCTTCCCTCTTGAAGCCCTCTCCCATTTACATCCTACTCTTGGAAATAACTTTATATCAGTATCCTTAAAATTGTCATTAAGAGGCATTCTTTCACATCCAGAAAAAGCCTTATTAGCTTCATTCTGTAAAATTTTACATAATGCTTGATCCATATAGCTAATCGTTAACAACATAATATCATACCTCTTGTCATTAACGCAATTATCCATAAAAGATAATAAATGCTCCTTCATATTATATAAATTTGATTTAGTTAATAATCTCGCATTCATATTATCATCAAATAATTCAGGAATAGATTCAGAAATAGATTTTTTATAATTTATAAATGTCTCATCTGTAATACTATTAAAGTCCTGTATATCTCTGCTATTCCAATTATCTAAAATCTTTCTAATACTTCCTGCCAAAATATTATAAATATCCTGCAAATTCTCATCCCCTATCGTGCTTTCAATTAATAAATATAATATTAGTAACTATATATTAGTATTATACATTATTAGTATTAAAAAGTCTATGTTATTCCATAATTAACATTCTTGTAATTATATTGCATTTGAATTTCATATATTTAATTTTCATTTCCCCACTTCTTAATCCATGCTATCAACGGAACTTCCACACCCTTATACAATAATAATGAAAATCCCCAAACTATAAGCACATATATTAACATATATATCCAATAAGTGTTTACAGATATATTTATCTCGTTAACAACCGCCTCCAATAAATAAAACAAAGGGAAATGCCAGAGATATACTTCGTAAGTTGCATTTCCTAATAACACAACTACTTCATTTGAAATTTGCTTTATATTTACAATTAGCATTATTATGCCTGGATATATTAACAATACTAATTTATAACATAACCAGCCTAAGCTCACACCAATCGAAATTATACCTAACAAGAAGCCTATTAAAGATACCAAGGTAATATGTTTTTTTGATTTATTATCATATATCTGATATACTAATACTCCAATAAAGAATGAAACATACACTCTACAATTAGAAGAATATAAAAATGGAATTCCTCTATTATTATAAAACCCAGCTATTCCGATAAGAATTATGGCAACCCATATTCCATTTTTCACCTTTTTATCTTTAACCAATTGATTGATCAATATATATACCAAATCCAATAATATAAGAATACACAAAAACCAAGCTGGGGCATTCACGATTGGATTAATCTCAACAATCCATCCTCTACTAACCAATACTAAACTTGTAATTATTTGAATAAACGAGTATTTTATTTTCCCAGTAATTCCCATAATTATTATCGTAAATATCATTGATATTATACACATTGGATATATCCTGATGCAGCTGGAATAGCAACTATTAACGAACCTTGACAGCTGGATAATCGTTCAAAACATTGCTATAAGGATTTTATACCATTTTTTCGGTCAAGAGAGATTAGTTCAAGCTTCATGTATCAAATTTAAAGGTTCAAGATGCAGTTTTTAATTTAGATACTGCTTCGTGAATAATTCAGGTGTATTTATATCTTCAAAATTCAAAAAGCACAAAATACACACAATATATCTTACACTTTTTACGACTAATATTATTTATATTCTTATAAATATAACCGCTTCTACTCTCACAATAAGCAAATTCTCATATCCACTATTATCTTATCTGCAATACTATTCTAACTAAACTGAATTTCCCTATTCAAGTCTTTTAATCATTTTCGCAGGTACACCCGCATATAATCCATTGGATATACAATCTCTTGTAACAACACTTCCACTTGCTATAACACAACCATCGCCTATAGTTACTCCCGGATTAATAATAGAACCTGCTCCTATCCAACAACCATCACCTATAGTTATATCACTTGCAATAACCTTTCCCGTTCTCTTTTTTTTATCCGTATAACTATGATTAGTTGTTAATAACTGACATCTGTATCCAATTCCAACATTTTTTCCTATTGTTATATTTCCGCCTTTAGCATCTAATAAACATTCCTTATTAATATATGAACCCTCTTTTATTTCTATATTTTTCCCACTTATATAACATCTAGCATGTATGGCAGATTTTTTTACAGAAATCTTTTTAATTCCAGCTATATAATAAAATATATTTCTCACCTTAAAATGAACTAAATAGCTAGAGATTATTCCATTTACAAATAAGTCCCATATCCACTCTTTTAAATATAAAAAAAATTTAGCCATTTATATATCCTCTTGCATTTTTATATCATAAAAAATCTTTGGTTCTTTAATATCATCTATAATGTGTTCAAGTATCATTTTAGTATATTTATAATATTCTTTAATAGAATTTTCCTTATAATATGGATTATTTATTTCAATATTATCTTTCATATTTATCACTCTGCTAATAGCTTCATCTATTTGTTTTCTATCACATTTTACATCAATTACACTATTACCTCTCACCCTTCCTTTTTGTCTATCTCCTATATTTATAGTATATATGCCAAGACTTGGTGCTTCAATAATACCTGAAGATGAATTGCCTATTAAACAAATGGAATTTTTTAACATATAATGATATGCGTCCGTATGTAAGTTTTCTATATAAACTGCGTTTGAATTTTCATCAACATAATCCTTTATTCTTTTTCTTATTATATCAGAATAAGTATCTGCATTTGTTCCTAAAAAAACATATTTATATTGACTATATCTTTTAATAGCATTTAATAATTCATTAACCTGATCTAACACATTTATATTCGTTAATGTCTCTGGATGAAATAGAATTACAAAATAACTCTTTTTGTCCATATTTTTAACATACTCAGGTACATTTTTTTCATTTATCTTAAGACAATTTTCAGCTCCCAATGCACCTAAATAATATACCCTATCAGGTGATTCTCCCAATTGTATCACCCTCTTTCTATATATCTCTGTAGCTGTAAAATGATACATACTCATTTTAGTAATTGAATGTCTAATAAATTCATCATAATTACCATATGTCGCTTCTCCGCCGTGTATATGTAATATAGGTATTCTATTAATTGCAGCCGATATAGCAACCGATAGCATTTCATACCTATCACCTAAAATTATTAACAAATCATACTTATTTTTATCAAAAACCTCTGCAAATGACTTGATAATTTCACCAATAGATAATAATATATTTTTATTAGATGTTGAATTCAAATCAACCTTTACTTTTGATTCAATATAAAATCCATCATCTTCTATCAATGAAACTTGGTTACCATATTTATCATCCAACAAAGCCCCTGTAACAAGAATACTCAAATCAATATTTTCGTCATTATTTAATAAACGCAAATACTCTCTCATTATTCCATAATCAGCTCTTGAACCCGTTGCAAATGCTACTTTTTTCATATATTTTTCCTCTTTTTCATACATATACAAGCTAATTCATAATCTAATTCTGTATCTATATCAATCGAATCTATCTGATTCATAATATATGCTATACTTCTTGCTCCAAAAAAATGTTTTTGTTGTAAATATTGCTCTTTTTTTCCAATAAAAATTGCTCCATTAGGAGAATATTCTTTGAATGATTGCCTTCTATAATTAGAAAAATCTCTATCAAAATATTTAAGACTTTCATCTGAGTCAATAGGTTTTATTAAATCCGCCGTATTCTCTGCTTCTTTAACTGAAACCAAAAAATCAAAATCAACTATATTATTTTCAAATTTTTTAATAGCCTCAATAATATGTAATTCATTTCTCATTGGTGATGTTGGTTGCAATAATACAAAATAATCAAAATCATTACTTTGCTTATGTATAACATCTTCTATTACCATATAAGATGTTGCATTATCATTAGATAACCTTTCTCCTCTCAATATGACTTCTGCTCCATATTTTTTCGCAATTTCGGCATATTTTTCTGAATCAGTAGTGACAATAACTTTATCAAAACATTTACTATTAATAGCCGCTTCAATAGAATATGACATTAGTGGTTTACCACATACTTTGATTATATTTTTATCTTTTAAACCTTTAGACCCTGAACGTGCCGGTATAATTGCTATTTTCTTCATAATATCTACCACCTTTTATAAATCTTGCCATTTAAAATTAGTATGTGTTATCAATTCATCTATATCAAACTCCTTCTCTGCCGTCTTTCCTAATATATTATACCATTCCATAGGACTGATACCATTTCCCGGCCTTTTACATGTAATATTTTCTTCTGTAAAAATATCACCTTTATTTATTTTTTTTGATGCAACTATTGATTTTCTAGCAACTATTTTATTTTTTCTTTCCGATAAAGTAACAATCTTTTTATCACTTCCTAACATTGTCTCAATTCTACGAACATTTTCAACCAATGCTCTCAATTCATCTGGAGTTGCTGATGCCTTATGATCTGGTCCGCTAAAATTTTTATCTAATGTAAAATGTTTTTCAATTAAACATATTCCCAAGGCTGTCGCGCCCACAGCCGCAATATATCCAACAGAATGATCTGAAAAACCAACATTAACTTTTGGAAAATTATTTTTCAAATCTTTTATAGCCAAAATATTTACATCACAATCTGGTGTTGGATACTCTGTATTACAATGCAATAATATAATATCTTCTTCCTTTGTTCCTGCTTTTACTAATATATCAATACACTTTTTAATCTCATCTATAGTTGCCATTCCTGTTGAAAGAATTATTTTTTTCCCTTGTCTATCAATAGAACCTATTCTTTCTAAATATGGAAGGTTAGTAATTTCTCCTGATGGAATTTTCCACAATTTTTGATTTATAGAATCTAAAAAATCTATAGATTCCATATCAAATGGGGTTGAAAATACTACTAACCCTAAACTTTCTGCATATTTTTTTAACTCAATAAAGTCATTATAACTCAACTCCAACTTAGCTGTCATTTCTAACTGTGAATCATTCTCACCTGTTGTTTCCTTTTGATATTCCGCTTTAGGAGCATATCGTGAAATTAAATTTTTTGCTTTAAATGTTTGAAATTTAACAGCATCTACCCCACATTTTTTTGCTTCTTCGACCAATTTTTTTGCTAATTTTTTATCACCGTTATGATTACAACCTATCTCAGCTACTATAAAAACATTATTCATCTTTCGGCTCCATTTCTTGTCTAAATTTATCTATAAAATCACTAGGATTATAAAATAATTCTAAATTTTCTCTTATTTTATTATCTGGCCAATTATACCAATCTATCTTATTTAACTCACTTCTTATATTTTCATCAAATCTAAATTTTAAATGTTTAGCTGGAACACCACCCACAATTTCATATGGAGAAACATCTTTCGTAACCACTGCTCCTGCTGCAATAATAGCTCCATTGTCTATATTTACCCCTGGCAATATAACTGCATTATTCCCTATCCATACATCATTACCAATATAACTCCCCATCTTAACCGCAATATGGATATCTTTTTCAACAAACCCCCTATTTTTATAATATAAAAAAGGATTGGTAGAAACATACTGCATTGGATGATTCATCAATCCAATTTTCACACCTGAGGCAATAGAACAAAAAGCTCCTATTTTTGTACCTTGAGCAATATTGGAAAAATCCATTCCGTAACTATGCTTACCAACCTCAACACCAAATCGTTTTTTATAATATTGTCTAAGCAATTTTCCATCGTTATCATCAAATTTTCCAAGTATTTTTTCGTATATTTTATAAAAGTATTTTTTTATCATCCTAACATTGCTCCATTTTTTATCACCTTAGCTGGAACACCTGCAACAGTTACACCATCCTCAACTGATCTTATAACAACAGCACCTGCCCCAACAGTAGACCAGTTTCCAACACTAAGTTGTCCAATTATAACTGAACAACTTCCTATAAAACTTCCTTCTCCTATCTTAACATCTCCATTAATAACTGAATTTGTAGACATATTTACATGTTTTTCTAAACTACATCCATGTTCAACTAATGCTTTTGTATTTATTATGCTATTATCGCTAATATATGCATTACTATTTATAATAGCCATTTTACCAACAAAACAACCATTTCCAATATTAGCATTAGGAGATATAATAGCAGAACGATCGACTATATTAATTATCCTTTTATGCTCCTGTACCAACTTATCATACCATTTTTTTCGCTTTAAGTTATTTCCAATTGAAATAAAATAAACATATTTACTATTTTTATCCAAATCATCTAAACTTTTACCCAATATAGGGTAACCTAAATGTTCTTTTTCTTCACTATATTCATCTATAAATCCTACAACCTGATAATTAAAATAATCAACTGAATCTAATACAGACTTTGCATATCCACCTGCACCTATTAATATTAATTTTTCCATAATATTCTCCATTTATCATTTATAAAATATCTGATAATAATTCATGTTCTTTTTCTATCATTATATATCCGACTTCTTTTAACTTATTATATTGTTCTATATCACTAACATTGTCAATAACTATTTTCTTATTCATAGAATACGCTTGAAATAATACCGTTGAAAATCTTGAAACTATCTTATCTGTTTTATTTATTGAGTCAAATATTGAAATATCTTTAGGATTTTCTATATAATCAATTTTTATTATATTCTTTTTTAAAATTTCTTCAATTTGAGATGGATGAGGTCTTATTATTACCTTTAATCCCTTTAATGCAAGCTTATTTATAACATCTGCTAATATTTCCAAAGACTCCTTGCTTTCATAATTCAAATAAAAACACATATCTCTTTCATAATTAAATAAACCTTCTTCTTTTTTATTTAACCATGGGTTAAAAACACTTATGTCATCATATTTAAATAATAGCCTATTGTACAATTTTACATAATATTCATCCCATACATATATTTTATTAAAATGAGCCAATGTATTTAAATGTGAATATAATTTTTCTCCATGCATAAAATCAATATGTTCAATATTATTTTTACTGCATAATAATGTTAATATTGATGAAGCACAAGATGATTCGTAAGTCGTAACTATTTTAAAGGGTTGATATTTATTTATAATATATGAGTAATTTGCTAATGAAAAAAGAGTTTCAAATAAATATGACCAATCATTAGAGCTAACTATTTTCATCTTATTAAATATATATTTTGTATTATTGTCCCAATAATAATTTTGTCCAAAGCTAAATTGATAGGCATTTTTAAATTTGCCAGGTAAAATATCTTTATTATTCGATATCTTATAATAAACAACATCTTTTTTTTCTAAATCAATTTTTCTTTTTGACTTAACAATTACGTAAAAATAAAATAAATGCCCAATAATATAATATGTAACTTTCCTAATCAATATAAATTTACAATCACCATATTTTTCTCTAATTTTATACTGATAAAATGATCTTTTATAATCATCAATTTCTAATTCTGAAATTTTATGTAAATCTTCTTTAAATGCAGCAATATCACTTGGAATAGGATTATGAAAATTAAATAATTTTGCTTTTATTTTCCTCATAAAACTTTTCATATTTTAAAACTCCATTCTATTCTTTAAAATTTCTTTAAAGATATTTACTTTCAATATTATACAAATTATAAAATATATAATCATATACAATATACTTAATATAATAAACGTCATAAAATTATCTATTAACAACTTCTTTATGAATATCACAGATATAGTTGCCACTACTGAAGCTGCCACTATTTTTATTATTTCACTAACAATTAACTTAATACTAAATTTCCCGATATATCTTATTACATCCCTAGATAACATAGGAATTACACATAAAATTGCCAATGATGAAGCTAAAGCAATTCCATAACTTCCTATTGATTTAAAAAACAAAAAATCTAATATGATATTTATTATCACCATTATAATTGATGCTTTTATTGTACACCTAACAATCTTATAAGCATGTAATGCTCTAGTAAAAACATCTTGAAAACCATAACCTAATAAACCTATAGCATAACAACGCATAATATTTGCAGTTATGTTTGTCTGAGCTGATGTAAAATTTCCTCTTTCAAATAATATCTTTATAACATCATTTGAAAAAACAATTAAATAAAATGCTAATGGAATTATAATCAAATTTATAATATTAGAAGATTTTTCTATTATATTTAATACACCCTTTTTGTCATTTTGATTTTTCAAACGTGCAATATCTGTAAATCCTACTACACTTATTGCTGTACTTACTAAGCTCACAAAAACCACCGTTATCTTACTTCCATAAGATAACATTGTAACACTACCTTCTTCTAACATTGAACCAAATGCTTTATCTGTAACTACGTTTACTTCTCTTACAGCTGTAACAATAATTGTTGCCAACATCATTTTTATCATTATTTTTATGTCATTGGTTATTCCTATTGACATCTTAAATTCAACACCATTTTTTCTTAAAATAATCAATTCAGGTATAATAGAAATAAATGTCGTAACTGTAAGTATTATTCCTATAATATAGATATTGCTATTAACATTAAATATAATCAGATATAATACCATAACACAGTAGGGTATAACATTAGTCACTTCACTAATATTATATTTCTGTAATATTTGAAAATTGCCTCTATTTATTCCTCTCAACATATTTATTGATACTATAGGCATCTGTAATAATATCATTTTAATTAAAATAATTTTATCACTGCCCTCATAACCCGGGGCAACCATTTGAGTTATTGGATTGATAAATAAATAACTAATCACCATAATTGCAAGTGAAAGTATAAATATATCACCATATACTTTACTAATGAATTTATTTCTTTCTCTTTTATCTTTTGATACAAAATACTCAGTTGTTACTGGAACATACGCTGTTGCCAACGGCGAATTAACCATTGAAACAAACATTGATATTGTTGATTGTGATATCAGATATATATCATTTAAGTTACTTGCTCCTAATGATTTTGCTAAAAAAACATCTCTTACTAAATTTACAGTTTGGCATAATATTGATATAAACGCAAGTTGTAAGGATTTTTTATAAAAATTACCATTTGTTTTTGCCATATTCATTACCTTTTATTTTATTCGAATTTTATAAAAATCTGTTGATTTAATATCAATCATATTGAAATATATAACCATCCAAAAAATCCATGCTGAATTTAAAAAAATAGTTTGAGCAAAAGACAATACAAGTAATAAAAAAATAAACATTTTATCATCATATGTAATTATCTGTTTAACAATAAATAAAATATATATTAATAATCCTATAACACCAAATCCTACTAATATATCTGAAATAGATGTAATATATGCTGAATTTCTCATTAATATACTAACTCTATCTGTAAGTACAATTCTTTCTTCAGAAAGAAAATATGTCAAATTATTTTTTCCTATACCTAAAACTTTTTGTTCAAAAGAAAGTTTATTAAATACATCAAAACCATGTGATAATCTTGTATTATTTGTAATATCAATATCTAGAATTTTACTTATAGCATAATCATACACTGTGGTTTGTCTTATCACTAAAAATATTGCTAATCCTAAAATAATTGCTCCAATTTTAAATACTTTATTCGTATTAGATGACATTAAATAATATCCAAACAATAACACCACTGCAATTATACCTAGCGAAGATGTAGAAAATAATATTGATATTGAAAAAAATACAACCCATTTTAAATTATGCTTTTTTAATTGATAATATAAAAGTGGCAAAATATATGTTGCATAAGCTTGTGGCTCTGGAAAAAAACCGCAAGGTCTAGTTCCCCCATTAAACCAACTACTTGTATCTATTGGCAACAAGACTATTGGATATACTTTCATTCCAAGTACATAAAGTTGTAGACTTTGAAAAATTATTGCTATCGAACATATGAAACCTACAATTAAGTACACATTAAAAAATGCATCTAAATTAATTTTTTGCGTACAAACACATATGACTAAAAACATCATTATTATTGCAAATAAATTAAATAATCTTGAGCTGTTAAATCCGCCATACACCATAAATATGAATGGTTGCGTACAAATAGCGTATACAACGAATATCAACAATAATTTATTTACATATACAACATCATTACTAATCAAAATACTTTTTATGATTCTAACTAAAACATACATATAAATTATAAGCATACCAATTGAACTTACTGCTGGAAGTACATAATATGACAAAATGACATAAAAAGGTAAAAAGATTTCTAAAAAACCACAATCTTCGAGCATATTCAATTGTGATACTTTAAATTTCATTTTCAAAGCAATTCACCTCTTTAACTATTTTATTTATATCTAAAAAAACGCATTCTTTGATCGCATCATTATAAAATCTTATATATTGATTTTTTAAATCCTTTTTATTTTTTTCAACTTCTCTTTTTATAAAATTCTTGTTCCAATCGGTGTTAAATGTTTCTATAATTGCATCTTTAACATTTTTATCTTCTCGATTTTCTACAATAGTAAAACCACCTTTAAAATACACATCTTCATATGCATCTAAATCTTTATACATTATTGTTGGTAATCCAAAATATCCTGCTTCAATTATTGATAAACCAAATCCTTCACTTTTACTAACTACAATATTTGCATCGGATATTTCATATAATTCTGCTAATGTATTTTTATCTACAAATCCCGTTATTATTACTCTATCTTTTATATTTATTTTTTCTATCTCTTTATTAATATATCCTTTTATATTATTTTTACCTGCTAATATAATGTATAACTTTTCTTTATATTCATCTGGTAATAATTGATATGCTCTAATAATTTGAACTTGATTTTTTCTTTGTCCAATGGAACCTACACATATTAAAACATTCGCATCATTAGGTATTCCATATTTTTTCCTTAATAACTCTCTATTCTTGCCACTTTTTTTAATATCAATTGTATTTTTTATTATATAAGCATTTGATTTTCTTTTAAAATCATTTTCTATATTTTTTAAGACACCGGAACTAACCACACTAAATTTTATATTTTTTTCTAATGCAGATCTAATAAAACTTTTTTCTATATTTTTTTGAAAATCCGAGCATTCGTTCGATTTATATGATAATCCATGTAATGTGTATGCTGTACAATATTTTTTTGCAGCTTTATTAGCACATAATAAATTACCATATGTAATACCATTTATATGAATTATATCCGGTTTTTCTTTTTCTATAATACTTTCAAAATACTCAGCAATTATCATACTTCTAGCATTTTTTATTTTTTCTTTAAAAGAGCATTTCATCTTCATTACATTTGCGTATTTTTTCAAACCAACCTTTAATATATATGGAATAACGCTCATATTACTATAAGAATAAACCTTACATCCATCAACCACCGATTTTTCTCCTATTGGTGAAGTTGTAAAAAATACAATTTCATTATCATTTGATAATGATTGACCAATCTGTGTAACGACATAATCTAATCCTGTAAAATGCTTTCTGCTTGAATTTTGAGCATATATCGCACCTGTCACTAATAATATTTTCATATATATATTTTTTGCATAATATGCAAAACTCCTTAATTATATAATTTTCTCTCAATTCACATATTTATATTATAATATTTAATATAAATGTAAACTTATCAATTCTCATACTCTTTCCACATATCATGTGGCTCAAATTTCCATTCATTATCTATCTGCATATTGGATAAAAGATTCTTTTTACCATTAAATATAACCTCTATATTTTGTTCATTATTAATAGCATATTCTGCTATATATTTTATCATATCATACTTAAATCCCATTATTTTACACATTGTAGAATCAAAAGCATAAGAATTCTCAGATAACATTACCATTCCTAATGTTTTGGGTGATGGCTTAACTGGTCCATTTTTTTGTCCACATATAATCATATCACCTAAAATCAACATTTTTCTTTGTTTCTCATCACATATGTTGCCATTTTTGTCACCATAATTTATTATTGTATTTAAATCCAGAATCGTTCTCCATATAGTATCATTTCCATACCATCCTCCAATCCTAACTTTATCTCTGGAAATAACACTTCCTAATACATAAAAAACTTTTTCAAAAAAACTATAAAACTGAGCTATGTTATAATGCTTATTTAAACTACTATCTGTTTTCTTCTCATCCAACACTTCCATATAATGCTTAAATATATTCTTTTTCTTATATGCATCTCCGCCTTCTTCTACAGATCCTATCTTTCTATGTGGAAGACTATTTTTGTCATATATAACACCTACCATATTCTTTAACGCTGCTGTCATTCCTGCAAGTCTATGGCATTTAGGCTTTGGAATATTAATTATAACATCTGCTTCCAATACAATTTTATTTAATACATATTTATGTTCTTTTTCATTATGATAATTTTGTGTATCTTCTCCCATATACTGCGACACTTTATACTTACCATTATTATTAGTTCCCAGTTTATGATAAGATTTATCTTTCAAATCCACAACTATTGATTCATTATAATCATTATCTTTCTTTTCAAGTATAACATTATTCTCTATAACTGTTGAATAGTGTCTCAAATCTCTAATCTTGATATTGGGTATATACTTTCTCCAAAATTCAAATAGTTCATCATATCCAGCTTTTTTTAAAGCTTCCTCTAAATTGCATTCCTGCATAGGAGCATCTGCCACATATATCTCACCGGAATTTGTTAAAGCTATATAAACATAATCTACAATAGCCCTTACAACCGATGGATGTGTTACAAGGGCTCTTAAATCATTTTCATCATCTATCGCTTTATTTATATGCATAACCCAATTAGGCTTAACCAATATCTTCTGGTTTTTTTTGATAATATCACCTAATGGATTCCATTCTTTCTTTCCAAAGTTATCTCTATCATACCCCATACTATATAATGTATTGCGTACCATATCATATACTGGATTTTCTTCTCCAGCTATTTCATCACCAAATGGATATTCAGGATATTTATTACTTGGATTATAATAATATTTACCACTAGGATAATCTGTTATATCTTTCCTATATTCAATAGCTACATTAGAATTCATATCAATTATTCCTTTCTGGTAAAATGAATTTATCACCCATTGTAAAATCGAATTCATCAGGATCGAATTTCATATATCCGCTTCCATCAAAAAAAGTTATTTCACCAAAATAAACTTTATTATCTATACAATATAAATCAATTCGTGATTCTGGAAATGGTCTTGATAAAATTTGTGCTATTTCATACATTTTATCATAAACCTGCGGCTTCTCAACCACTCTTTCCAAAGGCTTTTCATCACATCTGACAACATTTAATTTTTCATATGTATCAGCCTTAAACACACCCAATCCTGCTTTATCTCCAACTTTTCTGTCTGCTAATACATACAAATATTCTGGCTTACCATTAAAGCAAAAGAATTTATAATCTATCAATCCACCATCTTCTGCTTTGGATGGCAAAAGCTGTTCTAGTATTATTCTATGCTTTCTTCCTCCATAAACCCATTCTCTTCCACCTTGTCTATATGATGTACTTGAATGTGTCCATTTATTTAATATACTTAAGAAATCCTCTTTTAAATTTTCTTTATTATTACATATAATTACAGAATTTCCGCCACCACCTAATGTATCTTTTGCCACAAACTGCTCTGGTAATTCTTCTATCTTAATATCTCTAACATCGTCATACACACCAACTATAGGAATCAATATTTCAGACAATCCACATTCTTCAACATATTTTCTTACTTCATATTTATCAACACACTGTTGCATTAATAAATCTCTATAATAAATTTTATACCACTGCAATTTTTCAGTAAATCTTCTAGGATTAACCAAATCTAACTTTCTGTGAAGTTTAATTCTATACTGCAATTTAATCATAGATTTATCTGGTATAAATGAGAAACATTTTAAAATTGCTAATCTCATTTTTCTTGATTTTATTATATCTTTATATGACAATGTTCTTTCCTCACATTTCCTTTAAATAAGCCTCAACAACAATATTCCTATCAAATTCCCGTTCCATCTTTAATCTTGCATTCTTACCCATCTGTTGTCTATCTGCATTGCTCATATTAACGAATTTATCAACAGCCTCAATAAGTTTCTGCGTATTTCTTGTTTCGAAGCAAAATCCTGTCACTCCGTCCTCAACAGTTTCTCTACAACCTGCTCTATCTGTTGTTATAACAGGACGTCCACTTGCTTCACTTTCCAATAAAACATTTGAAATTCCCTCAGGATAATACGATGGATGAATTGTACAATGAGCAAATTTTAAATATTCAGATGTATCACTCACTTCTCCGTGGTATTTTATAAGATCTTTTGCTTCATAATCATCTAATATTTCTTTATACTCACCATCACAAGGTCCTAATATATGAAACACTGTATTAGGATATTTTCCTTTAATTACTTTAGCACAATTAAGATATTCTTCTATACCTTTTTCCTTTATAATTCTTGCTACAAATAAAAAGTGTATTCCATTATCATCACTTGGATATTCCATATACTTCCATTTATCAAGATTAACACCCGAACCTGGAATCATTTGATAATGTCCGCTATACATTTTATGCTTGATAAAAAATTCTCTGTTCTGTTCATTCTGAAAGAATACACATTTTGCTTTCTTAGCCGCTTTCCTATACAGACTAATCATTAATGGCTGTAATATACCTGGCTGTTCTACTGCCGTTCCAAGTCCTGATACATTCATAAGATATGGTATTCCCATATTCCCTGCTACTATTCCAGCATAAATACATACTTTTGTCGTATATGTAAGTATTATATCTGGCTTAACTTCTCTAAATATACTTTTGTAATCTTTTATTAATTGTGCATCTTTAAATGGATTAGTTCCTCTTTTATCAATCGATATCGGAATATACCTGCATCCCATTTCAGTCATATATTTAACCTTAGGTCCGTTAGGCAGACATATATATACTTCATTATCATCTCTTAATAATCTGTCTAATAATTCCACTCTAAAGTTGTATAATACAAAATCTCTGTTAGCCAGCACTAATACTCTCATTATCTTATCCTCTAATTATCTTCCCTAGTCGCCGCAATCTCCTGTCTTGCAGCTTCCAGCTCCTGTCCATATTCATTCATTATCTTGCTATTCTCTTCTGTAAAGCCCTCTGTGCTTTCCTTGCTGAATATTATTTTTACAGTTTCAAGCACTATCTGGAAATCAAGCATAAGTGAATAGTTTACAACATATATAAGATCCATCTTAAGCTTATCGTAAGATGTTGTATTGTATCTGCCATATACCTGTGCATAACCTGTAAGTCCGCCTTTGACCTTAAGTCTGTAGCCAAATTCCGGAATATCTTGTGTATATTTAGCAACATGCTCAACTCTTTCTGGTCTTGGTCCTACAATACTCATATTGCCTGCCCATATATCAACAAGCTGAGGAAGTTCATCTATTCTTGTTGCTCTTATGAATTTACCTACCTTAGTTATTCTGTCGTCATCAGAAGTCGCTGGATGCGGCTTGCCATCTTTTTCCGCATCTTCTTTCATACTTCTGAATTTATGTATTCTAAACACCTTGCCATCGTATGTACATCTGTCCTGCATAAAGAAAACTGAACCGCCGTCCTCTAACTTTATACATATTGCTGTTATAAGGAATACCGGTGATAATATTATAAGTCCTAATGTTGAACCTACAATATCTATAGCTCTTTTAACAAATGCCTGTCCTGTTGTCATTCCAACATTTTTAGCAAGGAATAATGGTGAATCGAACAGATTAATCTCTTCTGAACCTCTTACAAGTATATCCTGTATCTTAGGTGTATAATATACTGGAATATCTTTTTCAAAGCAGAATTTAAGTATTTCTTTTCTTTCATTATTAGGAATATCATTAAGAAGAACTGCTTCATATTGAAGTATTTTATTATATATTACATCTGATGCCTCTTTATATGATATTTCTTCACAAACTTCGTATTTATCACTTCTGTTAGATATTTTATAACGTAAATGATTTTTATGAACACCGTTAATCTGTAATAATTTTATTGGTGGGAATATCATTCCGTATATCCTTATCCCAACAAGGTCATACAATACGCAGAACACTAAATCAATCAATGTTGAAACAGCTATCAGACCTGCAAGTCGTCCCATACTGTCAACTCGTCCCGCTGTTAAAGCTATTATAAGATATTCTCCAATTGCCGTTGTTATAAGTGCAAGGAACTGTGAGAATACAAGATTAACAAGTTTAATGTATCCAAGCTTAAATCCGCCCCACATTTTATATGTAACAAAGATAAGGAGAAAGATTGTGAATACCATAAGCTTATTACCACTTCCCATAAATGGTGTCTTAAGCATTGTATTGTATACATTATTCCACATATATGCAAAATGCAATGTAAGTATCAGGAGCATTATTATATTAAATGCCCCTACATACATACTTACATTTTTATTTCTACTCATCCTGCCCTTATTTTCTTTCATCTTATCCTCGTTCCAATCTTATATTTATCTATATATTATTGTTATTTATTTCTCATCATAATCCATAAGAAAATCTCCATCAAACTCATCTGCTGATGGCTTCTTTCTTACACCAGTATTGTTTCCTGCCGCATTAGCTTTCTTTCTTGCGGCTACCTCGCCAACACTTCCTGCCTGTCTTTTGACTGGCTTAGAAGCATTGTTAGTATTCTTTCTTGCTGATGAAGCATTTCTAGCTTTCTCGAATGATTTATCTGGTGACTCCTCGCTGTTATAATGTCCATAATAGCTGCCGTAGTATTTACCGTAATACTTGCCGTAGTATCTTCCATAGTAACCATTTTCTGATAAATCAACCTTATTAAGAACACTTCCGATTATCTTAACTTTTGTCTTTTTAAGCTGTCCCATTACATTCTGAGCAAACTTATAGCTTACCTGGTTAGCTGCGATTACAAGAACCGCACCATCACATACCTGTGCAACAATAGCTGCATCGATAACACTTCCAAGAGGTGGTGTATCGATGATTACATAATCATACTTTTCTCTCATCTGTCTTACAGTCTCTTTGAATAATGGGCTGTCAAGAAGCTCTGATGGGTTAGGTGGCACCGGACCAGCAAGAATAACGTCCATATCCGGCACATTTGTCTGATATATTACTTCTTCTAATGTGTTCTGTCCTGAAAGAAAATGTGTCAATCCCTTAACACCCTTCTTAACTCTGTAACGTCCTACAAGAACTGACTTTCTTAAATCACAGTCAATGAATAACACTCTCTTGCCGCCATCTGCTATTGATGAAGCAAGGTTCATTGTTACTGTTGATTTACCTTCATTAGGTCCACAGCTTGTAAACATTACTACCTTTGTATCTTTACCACTTAAGAATATGTTAGTTCTTAAATTTCTATAGCTTTCTCTTACCTGATAATCATCCTGCTGGTTAGTTTCTATATTAATTGTCTGCATATTTTTAATCCTTTCACACTCTCTTGTTTACCTATTTTCTTGTTTTCTTTTTCTTACTGCTTGGCTGTCCATTATATTCTTCTTCAGTTAATGGAATAAGTGAAAGATTAGTTATGCCAAGATATTTTTCAACATCATCTGATGTCTTAATTCTATCATCAAGAATGAAGTTGACTACAAGCACTGCTATTGCTATTACAATACCTGCTATTGCACCAAGCATTGTATTCTTCTTAACATTAGGACTTGATGGTGCATTTGCAACACGTCCATATTCAATTACATTAACGCCTTCAATCTGCATTACTGATGTTATCTGCTTAGCAGATACATCTGCGATTGCATCTACTATTTCTTTAGCTCTTTGTGGGTCTGTATCTGTAACTGTTACCTGAAGAACTCGTGAATCTGTCTCGATTTCACAAGAAATCTTGCCAACAAGTGCATCAGGTGATATATCTAAATCTAACTGCTTAACTACCTGTTCTACTACTGGAAGACTTGTAACAAGAACCTTATAGTCTTTTACAAGCTGTGTTGATGACTGAATATCACTAAGTGTTGTTGTTGTGCCATTCTGTCTGTTGATTATATATAATTTGATGGATGACTGGTACTGAGGTGTAATTGCTATCTCTGTTATTCCAAATGCAACTATTGCTGTCGCAACACCTGCTACAATTACTATCCATATCTTTGATAACAGCATCCTTATGATCTGCATAATATCAATTTCTACTTCTTCGTTGTTATCTTGTCTGATATTTGTTTCCATATTATCTCCTATCCTTTGCGCCTTGAATACTTACTCTGGCGTTTATTATTCTGTACAATTATACGAACCTTGTATAATAATGTCAACAAGGCCTACTTCCATCTCTTTTTTTGATTAAATGTCTTACCCACCCCCTTGATTTTAGCTGGTTTCGAGATGATTGACTTGTTTTTTATGTGATTTGCGGGAAAATGTTTTTAAAAAAGAACATTCTATATTATTATCAGCATACACTGCAAATCACACCTAAAAAAATGCGAGAATATCCTGTCTGACATTCTCGCAAGTTTCACTGTTACAAGCTACTAGCCGGAATCGAACCGGCGACCTACTGATTACGAATCAGTTGCTCTACCGACTGAGCCATAGTAGCGTACTTGAATTATTGTACTCTTATTTGGTGGAATTGTAAAGGAGGAATTATCCAATTTTCCTTATCAGAATAAATCACTGCGACTTCTGGTTCTTGTTAATACCATACACCTTTTCACATTTCCACCCCCGCCGCATAAATTATAATAACAATACTTATACCAAGAGGTTATTTATGAAAGCTCTCCCCACCAATTCATCCCCTCCTCTGTTATCGCTTAAAGGTATTTCCTTTGCATATAATACACCGAAAAGCGAAATTCCTGCACTTGATAATATCTATCTTGATATTATGCCACAGTCTTTTACATCTATAGTCGGGCCTTCCGGCTGTGGCAAATCGACCTTGCTTTCCATCATATGCGGGCTTCTTTCGCCACAGAAGGGTGAGGTTGTTTTTAATAATGATATTCTACACGATAATGCTATATCTCCAAGAATTGGATTTATGCCACAGAAGGATACTTTATTTGAATGGCGCACTATTTATAAAAATGTGACACTCGGTCTTGAAATTAATCATCTTAAAGATAAAGAACATTTAGAAAATGTTGACAATATGCTAAAAGAGTATGGTCTATACCAGTTTTGCAATGTCCATCCTTCTGAATTATCAGGAGGCATGCGTCAGCGTGCGGCATTAATAAGAACCCTTGCACTTAACCCGGATATTCTTCTGCTTGATGAACCATTTTCCGCTCTTGATTACCAGACGAGGCTTGAAGTGTCTGATGATATCGGCAAAATCATTAAAGAGCAGAAAAAAACAGCCATTCTTGTTACTCACGATATATCAGAGGCTATCTCTATGGGCGATAGTGTTGTTATTCTTTCACACAGGCCTGCACATATTAAAAAAGTTGTTAATATTAACCTTTCCATTCCTGACAGAACACCATTTACTTCAAGACAGGCTCCTGAATTTGCAGGATATTTTAATGAAATATGGGAGGATATACAATGAATAAATCTATCAAAGCAATCAATAAAAAAGACATCTCTAACTCCCGTACACAATATCTTAACCACATAAGATTATATAAAATCTCCATAACTGTATTAAGATTTTTGATTTTAATGGCATTTATTGCCGCCTGGGAAATATCAACCCGTACTGGTATTCTTAATCCATTTATATTCAGCTCACCATCAAGAATATGCACAACTTTTATTGCTATGGCTAAAGATAACAGCATATTCATTCATATATGGACGACACTTTTTGAAACATTTTTATCTTTCTTCCTTATTATAATTGTCGGAATGGGAGCAGCAATTCTTCTCTGGCTGTGGAAAGGCTTATCAGACTGCCTTGAGCCTTTCCTTATTGTGCTTAACAGCCTGCCCAAATCAGCACTTGCCCCTATGATAATCGTCTGGCTTGGCAATAATATGAAAGCTATTATCATAACTGCTATATCTGTAGCTATATTTGGTATGATAATTAACATATATACCGGATTTTTAGAAATTGACAAGGAGAAAATCATTCTTATTAAGACACTCGGCGGTACTAAGAAAGATATTCTTAAGAAACTCATACTTCCCGGTTCTAAGCAGATAATAATAAGCAATATGAAGGTCAACATCGGTCTTTGCCTTGTGGGGGTAATAATCGGCGAATTCTTAGCCGCTGATAAGGGACTTGGCTACCTTATTATATATGGTTCGCAGGTATTCAAGATGACTTATGTATCTATGAGCATTGTTATACTCTGCATTATCTCAACTGTTCTATTCAAACTTGTTGATGTCATAGAGAAAATGTTTCGTGATTGACATTTTTATCTTTTCATAGTATACTGCAAATATACAAATTATGCTTTATATCGCATACAGTTTATTGTATACTCATATAGCTTATAATTAATGGCATTACTATAGATTATCACGCGCCCCGCTGGCGCAGAAATGAGGATTTAATGATTTCACTCCGCATTAAGGACACTAAAGTATTTATGTCCCAGCTGCTTATCAAGGATACCTTCGATAGAATGCTTCTGTCAGAAGCCACAATAAAGACTGCGTGTTCATACACTATTAATGGACAGATTAACAAGGAATATTATTCTGATGAAGAATGGGATAATCTTAATAATAACGAAAAGTCTTATTCAGAATGGAGTAATATTAAGCCATTCTGTTTTAGTCTTATTAAGGGTAATAAAGTTCCTGCTGCTATGAAGCTTGTTATGCTTGCCTCTTATGAACTTGTCACAGATATTATCGCAAAGAATAACATCGCTGTTATGCCTGAGAATGTTAATGGTCTCTTTATTAATATGAAGTATCAGGAAGGTCATGTAGATATTATTACAGGAACTTCTCTTAATGTATTTACATTAGATAAGCAGCTTGATACAGCTTTCGACAAGTATGTTAAGACATTTCTTGCTAATGCCGGTCTTGATTTTGAAGAATTATAGTGAGTTTATTAATATTTAATATTTATCTAAAGCCTTGATTTTACTGTATTATCTCCATTTTTGTTAGCACTCATTAGATTTGAGTGCTAATTTCTGCTTGACTTCCACTTTTAACAATATTAAACTTAGACTTAATTAAGGATATAAAGATACATATATTTATTCTTTACATCTAATGAATATTAAAAGATAGGAGATAATAATTATGTCTAATACACACGGAAGTTTATCTATTAACAGTGACAATATTTTTCCAATAATTAAAAAATGGATGTACTCTGACCACGATATTTTCTACAGAGAGCTTATATCTAACGGCTGCGATGCCATAACCAAGCTTAAGAAGCTTGATATGATTGGTGAATATGAAGCACCTGATGATATTGAATATAAGATTGATGTTAAAGTAAGTGCTAATAATAAGACTATCAAGATTATTGATAATGGTATTGGTATGACTGATGGTGAAGTTGAAGAATATATTAACCAGATTGCTTTCTCTGGTGCAGAAGCATTTCTTGAAAAATATAAGGACAAGGCTAATGATGACCAGATTATCGGTCACTTCGGACTTGGTTTCTACTCAGCATTTATGGTAGCTGATAAGGTTACTATTGATACTCTTTCTTTTAAGGAAGGTGCTAAGGCTGTTCACTGGGAATGTGACGGCGGTACAGAGTATGATATGTCTGATGGAACAGCTGCAACTCCTGGTACTACTATCACTCTTTACTTAAATGAAGACAGCTACGAATTCGCCAATGAATACAAGGCTCGTGAAGTAGTTGAAAAGTACTGCTCATTTATGCCAGTACCAATCTTCCTTACTAATGAAGATGCCGGCGAACAGACAGAAGAGATTCCAGAGGAAGAAGTAACAGATAAGGATACTGTTCTTGATACATTTATCAAGGAAGCTGTTACAGAAGAAGTTGAAAAAGAGGACGGAACTAAAGAGACAGTCGAGAAAGTTCCAGCAAAGAAGATGGCTAAGATTGTTAAAAGACCTGTTGCTATCAATGATATCCACCCTCTCTGGACTAAGCACCCTAACGAATGTACTGAGGATGAATATAAGGAATTCTACCGCAAGGTATTTAACGATTATAAAGAGCCTTTATTCTGGATTCACCTTAATATGGACTATCCTTTCAACTTAAAGGGTATACTTTACTTCCCTAAGATTAATACAGAATACGAGTCAATTGAAGGAACAATTAAGCTTTACAATAATCAGGTATTCGTTGCAGATAACATCAAGGAAGTTATTCCTGAATTCCTTCTTCTCTTAAAGGGTGTTATTGATTGTCCAGATCTTCCTCTTAACGTATCACGTTCTGCACTCCAGAATGATGGCTTTGTTAAGAAGATTTCTGATTACATTACTAAAAAGGTTGCTGACAAGCTTTCTGGTATGTGCAAGACTAACCGTGAGAATTATGAGAAATATTGGGATGATATCAACCCATTCATCAAATTTGGCTGCTTAAAAGACGAAAAGTTCGCTGAGAAGATGAATGATTACATTATATTCAAGAACCTTGAAGGCAAGTATTTAACACTTAAGGATTACCTTGAAGCTAACAAGGAAAAGCACGAGAATACAGTCTTCTATGTGACTGATGAGAAGGAACAGAGCCAGTATATCAATATGTTTAAGAAAGAGAATATGGATGCTATCATTCTTACTCACAATATTGACCAGCCATTCATCACTCATCTTGAAGGCAAGAACGAGGGTCTTAAATTTGCAAGAATTGATACTGACCTTTCTGATATATTCAAGGAAGAAACAAGCGAAGATGAATTAAAGGATGCAACTGAAAGCCTTACAGCTACATTTAAGAAAGCACTTAACAATGATAATCTTAATATCAAGGTTGAAAAGTTAAAGGATGCTTCTGTATCTTCTATGATTACTCTTTCCGAGCAGGATAGACGTATGCAGGATATGATGAAGATGTACGGTATGTCAGGAATGGATCCGGCTATGTTTGGTTCTACAGGACAGACTTTAATTCTTAATGCTAACAACAGTCTTGTTCAGTATGTTCTTAACAATAAAGATGGTGAGAATACTGATATTATCTGTAAACAGCTTTACGACCTTGCACTTATAAGCCACGCTCCACTTACAGGAAACCAGATGACTGAATTCATTGCAAGAAGTAATAAGATTATGGAATTACTTGCAAAATAATACAATTTAACATATGATAGGATATACGGGGTGAATTCATTCGCCCCGTATATCAATTAGATTGGGGACTAACGTATGACTACTAATAACAACAATACACCTGATGAAGATGATTTAGATTATATCGATTTTGATGATGATTATGATGATATTGAAGATGACGATGATGACAATGATGATTATTCTTACAGCCATTCTGATAATATCAGCAGACATACAGATAATAATAAGAAGCAGGAGTATTCTGTTGTTAAATTTATATTATCAGAAGCCTTCAGTTTCATTAAAATTGTAGTATTCGCGGCTATTATCGCCCTGCTCTGCACGAATTTCATAATCATTAATGCCGAAGTTCCATCTGGCTCTATGAGAGATACAATATGGGAAGGCGACCGTCTTTTCGGTTTCAGGCTTGCTTACAAGTTCAGCGAACCAAAGCGCGGTGACGTTATAATCTTTAAATATCCTGATAATGAGTCAGAGAATTATGTTAAGCGTGTTATTGGTCTTCCTAATGAAATAGTCCAGATTAAGGAAGGGCATGTATACATCAATGGTGATGAGCTTGATGAGCCATATATCAAAGAATATATATATGATGACGGCGAAACACACACTTATATTGTTCCTGACGGCTGTTATTTTATGCTTGGTGATAATCGTAATAACTCCAAAGACTCAAGATACTGGACTAACACATATGTTAAGAAAGAAAAGATAATTGCCAAGGTGCTTATCCGTTATTACAGCGGTGAAAAGGGACGCATTTCCTTTAGCAGAATCAGTTAAAATTTCATACAATTTATAATGTAACGTATAATAAATCACCTCCTGTTAATACTACTACTGTGTATTGCAAATGTTCTATTTATTAAAGCATTTACCAGACACTTAAGTTAAAGATTAACAGGAGGTAATTTATTATGACTAATTTAAGCTGTAACGCTTGTAGCTGTGTACACAATGATGATAACTGCTGCTGCCTTAATGGTATTGATGTAAAGGGAAGTAATGCCTGTGAGTGCAGTGAAACTTGCTGTGGAAGCTATTCTTACAAAGATGGCTCTGCTAAGAATAATACTGCTTCACCTAAGCTTAATCTTCAGATAAAGTGTGCCGCACATAACTGCGTGTATAACAATAACGAAGCTTGTCAGGCTGACCACGTTGATATATCAGGCATAACAGCCGTAAATGCTGACGATACTGTCTGTTCAACCTTTAAATCCAAATAATAAATTAACATAAACAAAAAAGAGGTTGCCAAATTATTCATTTTATTATAAAATTATAATAGTTATGATAATTAGGAGGTATACCAAAGAATGGTAAGCGCAGGAGATTTTAAGAATGGTTTAACAATTCAGATGGATAATAACATTTGGCAGATTATTGAATTCCAGCATGTAAAGCCTGGTAAGGGTGCTGCTTTCGTTAGAACAAAGTTAAAGAATATCGTGAGTGGTGGTGTTGTTGAAAAGTCTTTCAGACCTACAGAAAAGTTTGACCTCGCTCATATTGAGAAAAGAGAATATCAGTATCTTTACTCAGATGGTGATCTTTACAACTTTATGGATACAGAGACATTTGAACAGATTGCATTATCTGCTGAGAATGTTGGTGATTCACTTAAGTTCGTTAAAGAAAACGAAATGGTTAAGCTCTGTTCACACAACGGTAACGTATTCTCTATTGAGCCACCTATCACTGTTGAACTTCAGATTACAGAATCTGAACCAGGTGTTAAGGGTGATACAGCTACAGGTGCTACAAAGCCAGCTATCCTTGAAACAGGTGCTAAGATTTTAGTTCCATTATTTGTTAACCAGGGTGATACAATTAAGATTGATACAAGAACAGGTGAATATATTTCACGTGTTTAGTTAATCAGATTAAAGGTTAAGATTTATAAGATATTTATTATATTTTAACATAATAAGTTCTTAAAAAGAGCCTGTACACTTTCATCGGTGTACAGGCTCTTTTTATTCTGCCCATTATAAAGAAGAACCTATAGCCAAATCGTGCTATAGGTTCTTCTTTATAATGATTATCATCTATTAATTACTCTTCGTCATATCTGTTAATGCTTCCATCGCATACAGATAACCTCTAAGTCCAAGTCCTACAACCTGTCCCTGACATACTGGAACTGTAACAGATGTATGTCTGAATTCTTCTCTTGTATGAACATTGGATATATGTACTTCTATCTTCGGTATTGCAGCTATCGAAGCAAGTGCATCTCTTACTGCATAGCTGTAATGTGTAAATGCCCCCGGATTAATTACAATACCATCAACATCATTGTAATAAGCTTCCTGAAGCTTATCTATAATTGCACCCTCATGGTTACTCTGGAATACCTCAACTTTAACATTAAGTTCCTCTGCTTTCTTGTTAATCATATCAACAAGCGTGTCATAATTATCATTGCCATATATTCCTTTTTCTCTTATTCCAAGGAAATTAATATTAGGTCCGTTAATAACAAGTATCTTCATTGCTAATCCTCCATATTCTTAATGATTGCTGTATACATCTGTTCAAATGACATCTTCTGCGTATCAACTATCATATCAGCCGCATCCAGATATATATCTTCTCTCTGCTCCATAAGGTTATGTATCTTCTCGTGAAGCCCACCGCCCTGTAATAATGGACGTTTGGTGTCCTTGCTCAACCTTTTGCAAAGTTCCTCCTCAGAAGCTTTAAGATATACTACTGTTCCAAGCTTTCTTAAAAGCTCCCTATTGACCTCTCTTAACACAAGTCCGCCACCAACAGATATGACGCAGTTATCAAGAGTATCTGATAACTCTTTTACCGTCTCTGTCTCCATATCCCTGAAAGCTTCCTCTCCCTTCGTTGCAAAGATTTCGCTTATTGTTGTATTCTGCTTTTTCTCGATATACTCATCTGTATCATAGAACTTTCTATTATGTCGTCTTGAAACCCAGCGGCCAAATGTCGTCTTTCCACTTCCCATAAATCCAATAAGTACAATATTATTCAATTCCAAGTTCCTCTTTCATCTTATTATACACTTTATCCGCCTGTTCTTTTGTGACACTTACATCATTCCATAACTCATACGCCGCAACCCCTTGGTATAAAAGCATTTTTAAACCGTTGCAGGCTGGCTTTCCGGCATTTTTACACATTTTCATAAAACGTGTTTCACTAGGATTATATATAATATCAACTCCGACTTTTACCTTCTTATAAAATGCTTCATCATCAATTACAACATCATCCACATTAGGATAAAGTCCAACGCTTGTGGTCTGTATCACAACGTAATCATCAGCTTCCAGCTTATCATACTCACTTATAAGCATAGGCTTGATACATTCTTTACCGAAATAATCATTAACTGCTTTGGCTATATCGTAAGCCTTTTCCTTAGTCCTGTTAAGCATATATATTTCTTTAGCACCGCTCTTTGCACATAAAAATGCTATTGCTCTTGCCGCTCCGCCTGCACCAAGAATTACACAACGGCTGCCTAAAAGCACAACTCCCTCGTCTATAAGTTCTCTTTCAAGTCCCAATATATCTGTATTATAGCCTTTATAGCCCTTATCTGTTCTTACAAGCGTATTAACAGCTCCTATAGCTTTAGCAAGCGGATCAATATCCACAAGCGACTCCATAACAGCCTGCTTGTGTGGAACTGTTACATTAAGTCCTAATATGTTAAGTGCATAAGCTCCATTTACTGCTGTGACAACATCGCCCTTTTCAACCTTGAAGGTTGTATACACCATATTCATATCCATAAGCTGTGCAAGGCTGTTATGTATCACCGGGGAAATTGAATGTCCCACCGGATTACCTATAAGACCGCACACTCTTGTTGTACCATTAATATCTATCATTAAAATCTTACTTCCTTTCTTATGAGCTTATATCTAAAGTACAGATAAATTCATATATTATGAAATCACAATAAATATATATCTTGAAATTATATTAAACCTATATGTATTAGAAACCTGCTTTTCCGCCTTCTCTTTTAATATGCTTCTTATAAAAATGCAGAACTATCCATTCAAGCCTTCTTTTTAGAATTATCTGTATCTCCTCGTGCTTGTCTATCGGCTTTACAAGAACAGACTTAATTCCTGCCCTGTTAGCACCCCACACATCTGTGAACAACTGATCCCCCACAAAATATGTGTCAGACTTATCAGTATTCATATACTCCATAGCTTTAACATAATTCTTAGGAGATGGCTTTCCTGCCTTGCTTACATATAATGAACCAACCTCATCTGCAAGCGGCTTAACCCTGTATTCTTTATTATTGGATATTATGCAGGTATTATATCCCATAGCCTTTAAATCACCGAACAGCTTCTTTGCACGCTCAGTAACCGGTGCTCCGTGTTCAACAAGCGTGTTGTCAACATCAAATATAATTCCCCTGTAACCTTTATCATAAAGTCCCTTATAATCTATATCGTATGCAGAATCTATATACATATCCGGATAAAATCTTTTAAACATCTGTAATTACTACCTTTCTTATCAGCTTTTCTGCTGTTCTTAAGCATTTGTTGCTTTTAAGTATTTACTACTTTTTAAGTATTTTCTTGATTTCGTCCATAAATGTATTAACATCCTTAAACTCCCTGTATACAGAAGCAAATCTTACATATGCAACTTCATCTAAATCCTTTAACTTATCTATAACAATAGAACCTATCGTTGTTGTAGGTATCTCTTTCTCCTCCATATTAAATATCTGTCCCTCAATGTCATCTACCATATCATTAATCTGTTTCATTGATATCGGACGCTTATGGCACGACCTGACTATTCCAGCCACTATCTTTTCCCTGTCATAAGGTTCTCTGTTATTATCTTTCTTCACAACTATAAGAGGAAGTGTCTCTACTTTCTCGTATGTGGTAAAACGCTTTCCACATTCATCACACTGACGGCGTCTTCTTATAGAGCTGTCATCTGTAGGTCTTGAATCTATTACTCTTGTATTCTCTTTTCCGCAATATGGGCACTTCATTCACAAACCTCCCCTAAATACAATAAACTACTAGAATTATAGCCCACTGGTGCTGTTATGTCAAAATATCTATAAAATATTCCATAAACACACTATAGCACTAATTAATAATCAATCTATATTACAGTCAAAAGCCTTTCTGAACAGGCAAAAAGCCTTTCTGACTGTAAAGACATACAATAATAATACCATATACAATACACATAACATAAAATATCAGGGCTGCCGCACCAAATATAATCTATAATATAAAGACATTATCAACCTGTTATTATCTTCCTATTATAAATTCTACTTTATGCGACAGCCCTTTATTTATTTATTTATTATTTTATTAATACTTGCTATGCTGTTAAGACATATGCTTCTTCATATTCTTAAGAGCACATTTTTCAAGCCTGCTTACCTGTGCCTGTGATATTCCAATCTCTTCGGCTATCTCCATCTGTGTCTTATATTCATAAAAACGCTTTCTTATTATCTGCTGTTCACGCCCGCTTAACTTTGCAAAGGCAGAGTCCAATGCCAGATGTGTAACCCAGTTCTCTTCCCCATCTGCTTTATCTTTAATCTGGTCTATGACATATAATGTATCCCCGCCTTCATTAAATACCGGTTCATACAGTGAAACAGTTGGGGATACAGCCTCAAGTGCTATAACAATATCCTCCTTAGATGCTCCTATCTCACTTGCAATCTCCGATATTGTCGGTTCCTTCTGCCTGCTCTTTAATAGCTGTTCTTTTGTATAAAGTGCCTTATAAGCCATATCCTTTAATGAACGGCTTACTCTTATTGCACTGTTATCACGAAGATACCTCTTAATCTCCCCAGTAATCATTGGAACTGCATAAGTTGAGAACTGCACGCCCTGCGATACATCAAAATTGTCTATTGATTTTATAAGACCTATACAGCCAATCTGGAATAAATCATCCACATTTTCATTACTGTTAGAAAATCTGCCAACAATGCTTAATACCAGACGGAGATTACCTTTAATAAATCTCTCTCTTGCTGTCTGGTCACCAGCCTTTATCTTTAATAAAAGCTCTTTCTTCTCCTTAGCACTTAGCAGAGGCAGCTCCTGCGTATTAACACCACATATCGTAACTTTTACACCAGCCATTAACCTTTCCTCCTAAAGACATTGCGAACATTTATCTTTAGTGGAAAGGCATACATTTAAGTTCGCTTATATTACAAGCATTACCACATAAATGTACTTTTATACTGTTGTGAACTGGCAATTATATACATATTTAATATTAATCATCTCTTCTTGTAAGAAGAACAAGTCTTAAAAGCTGAAGAATAGATGTAAGAAGTGCCGCTACATATGTTAATGCTGCTGCTGTAAGCACCTTTCTTGCACCGGTAAGTTCACTTGACTCAAGCATATTACGTTCTCTTAAGGTTCTTAATGCTCTTGCGGAAGCATCAAATTCAACCGGGAGAGTAAGAAGCTGGAATACTACAACAAGTGAGAAAAGCACTACTCCAAGCTGCATAAGTCCTGTAGCTCCAAGGAATAAACCTAAAAGAATTATTGGCCATGAAAGAGCTGAACCAATATTAGCTATCGGTATTACAGCTGCTCTTATCTTAATTGGAAAATATTCTTCGTCATACTGCATAGCATGTCCACACTCATGGGCGGCCACGCCTATAGCTGCTACTGATGTTGAATTGTATACAGAATCTGATAATCTAAGAACTCCTTCCTTTGGTGAATAATGGTCTGTAAGATTACCGCTTACTCTCTCAATTCTTACATTAGTAATTCCTGCCGCTCTTAATATTTCCTGTGCTGCCATAGCACCTGTAAGCCCTGAACGGCTGTTATACTTATCATATCTGTTAAATGTCGATTTAACATTCATAGATGCTATAAGACTTATTATTGCACCTATAATAACGAGTATATATGTTGCATCATAGAAATAATACATATATTTTCCTCCATCGAATTATCAATTTTATTATTTAATATGATAGCCTATGCCAATCTGTGTGTCAAACCCATAACACATTTGTTCATTAATATTTCATTATTATACCTGTTATATGCACTTTCCCCTTTAAAAATACATATTTTATATTAAGTATAATTATATAAAATGAGGTGTTGTATGAAGATATTTGAACTAAAAAACAAGCAGGTTATCAACGAAGAGGACTGCTGTATTATAGGCTGTGTTATTGATATTGACTTTGACCCTAAAAATGGCTGTATCAATTCTATAATAATTCCTGGTCCTGGACGGCTTTGCGGCTTCTTTGGACGTGAATTTGTGTATGTCATACCTTTCAGATGTATCAAATCTATTGGACGTGACATTATCCTTGTCAATGTCTGCCTTGATAAACATAAAGAAAAATGCTAATATATACATATAATTTAGTGAGTACACGGTTATTTAACTTATCTTGACTATACGTTATATTTTGATTGGAGGTTACTTATGAACGATAGATATGTGGCTTATGCAGGTACTTATACCCACGAAAGCAGCAAAGGTATTCATATATATGATATGGACGTTGAAAAGGGACGAATAACTGAAAGATGTGAGGTTACAATTGATAATCCCTCATATATAACATTATCTTCTAATAAGAAGTATTTATACGCAATATGTGATCAGGGTATTTCTGCATTTGCTATTACTGAAGATGGTTCTCTTGAACTTATGAATGTTGCTTCTATCAACGGAATGAGAGGCTGTCATATTTCTGTAACTAAGGATAACCATTTTCTTGTTATTTCCGGCTATCACGATGGCAAGATTACTGTAATGCATATTAATGCTGATGGTTCTTTAGGTGATATAGCTGATGAGGTATTTCATAAGGGTCTTGGAAGCGTTGCTGAACGTAATTTCAGACCCCATATAAGTCATACCTGCTTTACACCTGATGAAGAACTTTTATGTGTATGTGATCTTGGAATTGACCAGATTAAGCTTTATGAATTCAACCATACAACTGGAAAGCTCAAGCTTTTTGATATTATACGTTCACAGCTTGAATCTGCTCCAAGAAAGATGATATTCTCAGAAGATGGACGATTCGCTTATGTTGTATGTGAATTAAAGAATTATATTAACGTATATTCTTATGATGCTTCTTCTGATAAGAACAGATTTGAGATGATTCAGAATATATTCACTGTAAGACGCGACCATAAGTCTAACAGTGCAGCTTCAGACATATGCCTTACTAATTCAGGCAATAACTTAATCTGCTCTAATGCCGGTGATAACACTGCTACAATATATTCTGTGGACAAGACTACAGGAAAGATAATTACACTTAACTCACTTCCTGTAAGTGGTGATTATCCTAAGTACATATGCCTTTTTCCTGATGACAAGCACCTTTTATCCATGAATAATGAAGGCAACTCAATAACAATATTTACTGTAGACTATACCAAAGGACTTATTGTTATGAATGGCAAAGAACTTAAAATATCACGTCCTAACAATATGGTTATTAAAAAGTTAGATTAATTAATGAAGGCTTGGCCATAAATCCAGACCAAGCCTTTATCAAAGCAAAAGGCACTGTGCTATATGCATTCTCATCCTGAATACATATATGGCACAGTGCCTTTTTATTATCCGCTGTACTTTTCTGACTGTGCATTTATAAGCTGAACATCATCAAAGTAATTAATCTTCATAGCAGCCTTAACTTCGCTTAATGTCTGTTCTGCTACCTCATAAGCATTCTTAGTTCCCTGTTTAAGTATCTCGTATACATAAGGAATATCCTTCTCATATTCGTGTCTTCTATTTCTGATTGGCTCTAATTCCTTGTTAAGAACATTTAAAAGGAACTTCTTAACCTTAACATCACCAAGTCCACCTCTCTTATAGTGGTCTTTTAATTCATCAAGGTTATTATACTCCGGTAAGAATAATCCAAAGTCTTCTTCCTTACTGAATGCATCAAGATATGTAAATACAGTATTACCTTCTATCTTACCAGGATCCGATACCTTAATATGATCTGGATCTGTATACATACTCATAACCTTTTTCTTAACATCTTCTTCTGTATCAGAAAGATATATGCAGTTACCAAGCGACTTACTCATCTTAGCTTTGCCATCTGTACCTGGAAGTCTTAAACATACTTTATTATCCGGAAGAAGTATCTGTGGTTCTACCAAT
The DNA here is from genome assembly GCA_001916215.1 of Clostridium sp. CAG:307_30_263. GTDB lineage: Bacteria > Bacillota_I > Bacilli_A > Acholeplasmatales > Anaeroplasmataceae > CAG-307. The sequence continues at coordinate 2,229 of MNRZ01000004.1, read as the reverse complement.
GTATCTCCATATACTGAATTGAACTTTCTTACAATCTCTCTTGTCTGTTCAATCATCGGCTCCTGATCCTCACCTGCCGGAACTGTTGTAGCCTTAAATGCTGTTATATCAGCGGCCTGGCTTATTGGATAGCAGAAAAATCCAACCGGTATGCTCGCTTCAAAGTTACGCATCTGGATCTCTGACTTAACTGTTGGGTTTCTCTGAAGTCTTGAAACTGTAACAAGATTCATATAATAAAATGTAAGCTCTGTAAGCTGTGAAATCTGTGACTGAATAAATATATCAGACTTAGCTGGGTCTAAACCGACTGAAAGATAATCAAGTGCAACCTCTATTATGTTCTGGCGTACCTTCTCAGGATTATCAGCATTATCTGTAAGTGCCTGAGCATCTGCTATCATAATAAATATCTTATCGTATTCACCTGAATTCTGTAATTCTACTCTTCTCTTTAATGAACCAACATAATGACCAACATGAAGCTTTCCTGTTGGACGGTCACCTGTTAATATTATCTTAGACATATTGCTCCTCCATTCTTATGCAACGCATCTATGCATATCACAAATATTCATAATTTTATCACATTTTTTTTAAAATAACAATTGAGAATTAATCTAATTAATAGTAATATATATAACAGAGTGCCAAGAGCACAATAATATATACTTGTGGAGGAACAATTAATGAAACATTTACTTAGTCCACTAGACTTAAGTGTCACAGAACTTGAAGATTTACTTAATCTTGCAAGAGACATTTCTAAAGATCCTAAAAAATACAGCCATGTATGTGATGGTAAAAAGTTAGCAACTTTATTTTATGAACCTAGTACAAGAACCCGTCTTAGTTTTGAAGCAGCAATGCTCAATCTTGGAGGGTCTGTATTAGGTTTTTCTTCTGCTAACTCAAGTTCAGCATCAAAGGGCGAAAGCGTGGCTGATACTATACGGGTAATTTCCTGCTATGCAGACATATGTGCTATGCGCCACCCAAAAGAAGGTGCTCCTATGGTTGCAGCAAGCAAGTCTTCTATACCTGTAATCAATGCAGGTGATGGCGGACACCAGCACCCAACACAGACACTTACAGACCTTATGACTATAAGGGAACTCCGCGGTTCTCTTGACAACTTTACAATAGGCCTTTGTGGTGACCTTAAGTTCGGAAGAACTGTTCATTCACTTATCAATTCACTCGTAAGATATAAAAATGTCAAATTCGTGCTTATATCTCCTAAGGAATTAAGAATACCTGATTATATAAGAGATGATGTATTAAAAGCCAACCAGGCTGAATTCATTGAAATGGAAAACCTAGAAGATGCTATGCCTGAGCTTAACATATTATATATGACAAGAGTACAGCGTGAAAGATTCTTCTCAGAAGATGAATACCTCAGAATGAAAGATTTCTATATACTTGATAAGTCAAAAATGGCTCTTGCAAAAGAGGATATGTATGTTCTTCACCCACTTCCTCGTGTTAATGAAATATCAGTAGATATAGATGATGACCCAAGAGCTGCTTACTTTAAACAGGTACAATTCGGTGTATATGTAAGAATGGCTCTTATTATGACACTTCTTGGTCTTAATAACAAGTAAATATAGGAGGGTAATTATGTTAAATGTAGGACAACTTAATGAAGGCTTTGTACTAGACCATATTGAAGCCGGCAAATCAATGATGATATATAATAACCTTGGTCTTGGCGAACTCGACTGTCAGGTTGCTATTATCAAGAATGCAAGAAGCAGTAAAATGGGAAGAAAGGATATTATCAAGATTGAGGGCGGACTTGACCTTGTTGATTTAGATGTATTAGGATTTATCGATCATAATATCACTGTTAATATTATTAAAGACGGACAAATAGTAGATAAGAAATCACTTTCATTACCAAAGCAGATTACTAATGTTATCAAATGTAAGAATCCTAGATGTATTACTTCTATTGAACAGGGTCTTGACCATGTATTTGTTCTTTCTGACCCTGTTAAGCAGGTATACAGATGTAAATACTGTGAAGAGAAATATACTGGTAAATAATATCCCCCCAATACAACATTCGTACAGCTTTATTATATAAGCTTAAAGTTCTAATGTAATCTTCTGATTATATAGTAAAAAGGGGATGTGAAAAAACTCGATTGAGTTTTTTCGCATCTCCCTTTTTGTACCTGTTGTGTATAAATGACTGAAATCATGCGCAAAGAAAGCGCA
>MNRZ01000038.1 GCA_001916215.1 Clostridium sp. CAG:307_30_263 | reverse complement strand
ATTAATTGGAGAATAGAATGAAGTTATAATCTATAAAAGCCTAACCGTAAGGGCTGAAGTGTATGAATTCTATAGTTTTCTATACTTTATTTTACGGTGTACGCAAATTGTATCAATATAGGTATTCCCACACATTTGAAAATTAAGGACTGAAGCTTCAGTCTTTTTTTGTTTTTTGGAAAAATAATGTAAAAAAAAGGAAATATGTTGTATAATCTTGACGTGGTGATTTTATGAATTTCATGGTCTGGATATTATTAATTTTATGTTTGATATACATATATTTTCAATTTAAGCGTTTTTCATTTATTAAAAATAAAAAGAAGCCATATAATTATTTAGTACCTTTAGCTATGTGTCTTCCTTTTATTATAGTAGCCATCTTTTATTTATGGGGTGTAGCTATTTTTGTTGTGCATTTAATGCTTTTTTATATGATTGCTAATTTAATTGTAAGAATAAAAAATACAGGTAAAATAATTCATGCAAATGTTTTAAATGGTATTGTTTTAGGCTTTACGGCCGTCATAATGAGTATTGCCTTATTTGTATTAAGCCTTCATATCTTTGAAACTAAATATGATCTTAAAACTGATAAAACAGATGAATCATTAAGAATTGCTCAAATAACGGATGTTCATTTAGGCTGCACATTAGATGGTAAAAGCTTTTCAAAACGACTTTCTGATATTGAAAAAACTAATCCTGATCTTTTAGTTATTGTTGGTGATTTTGTTGATGATGAGACGAAAAAAAGTGATATGATAGGAGCCTGTAAAGCTCTTGGCAACTTTAAAACAAAATATGGTGTTTTCTTTATTTTAGGAAATCATGATAAAGGCTATTATAATTCTAATTACAGAGGCTTTAGTCTTGATGATTTATATGATGAGCTTTTAAAAAATAATGTGATTATTTTACATGACGAGGTATATAATTTAACAGAAAATTATGTTCTTGTTGGCCGTTATGATAGATCTTTTGAAGGAAGGATGGAGGCCTTAGAGCTTACTAAGAATATCTCTAAGGATAAGTATATTATTATGCTTGACCATCAGCCTAATGATTATGCAAATGAAAAAGATATGGCTGATTTAGTTTTATCTGGTCATACACATGGTGGTAATTTATTTCCGATTAATTTTATTGTAATGGCTTCAAATGATCAAACTTATGGAATAAAAACAATTGATAGCACAACATTTATTGTTTCATCAGGTATTTCTCAGTGGGCTATACCTTATAACACTTGTATTTTTAATGAATATGTATTAATTGATATAAATAGGTAAATAGGCAGTTTAAAAATTGTTAAAAAATGTTATAATTTAAGGAAGGAGGGATGAATATGAAGGATGATTCAATACTAGAACCCTTAAAAATGTTTAATAGTAAATTTAAACAACTTCAACATGAAAATGGAGAAAAATATTTTGAAGAATTAGTTAAAGAATCTAAAATTGATGCGAATGCTAATCGGGAAACGATAAAAAAATATAAGAATGAGTTTGAACAAGGCCAATATTATGAAAAAAAAGAAGGCAGTGTTAGGGGTATAAAAATCTTATTAGTAATTGTTGGCATTGCTGCTTTAATTTCAGGCTTAGCTATGGCTTTTAGTGGCATTAAGAGTTCAAGCGCTTTGTTTATTGTTTTAGGAATTGCTATTTTTGCACTTGGTATTTTTTCTTTTGTTGCAGTTTTTACAAAAATTAATAAAATAATTGAAGAACGTAAGCGAAAAAAAGAAGAGTTCTATAAAAAAGCATCTGACTTAAAAGTAATTGCTTATAATCAGATGGCTCCTCTTAACAGTCTTTATGATTACTATATGACATCAGAAATTATTGAACATACATCACCTTTAATTCAACTTGATGATATTTTTGATGCGGATAAATATGAATATTTACATGAAAAGTTTAATTTAGGCGAGGTTACTGATCCTAATACTTCAGTTAATTATGTTGTTTCTGGTTCAATTGTTGGAAATCCATTTGTAATTGTTAATACTTTTAATATGCAAATGGTTCAAAAAGTTTATACTGGCTCCATTGTCATTCACTGGACTACAATAGAACGTAGTAAAAATGGTACAAGAACAGTTCATCATTCGCAAACGTTAACAGCGAGTGTTACTAAGCCGGCACCTGACTATTATTATGATACGCGTTTGATTTATGGCTGTGATGCCGCTCCAAACCTATCATTTGGTCATGAACCAAAAAATATTAATGGTATGAATGAACGTCAGCTTGAAAAGTATGTAAAGCGTGAGACTAAAAAGCTTGAGGAGAAGGAAGAAAAAGCTACTAAGAATGGCGAAAACTTTACGGTAATGGCTAACAATGAATTTGATGCATTATTTAATGGTGATGATAGAGATAATGAGGTTGAGTTTAGACTGTTATTTACCCCACTTGCTCAAAAAAATATGCTTGATTTATTAAAAAGTAAGGTACCATACGGTGATGATTTTTATTTTTACAAGCATAAGAAATTAAATTATATTATTTCTAGCCATTCACAAAACTTTGATTATAATCCAGATATGTCTATTTTTCATCACTTTGATGTTGATGAAGCTAAGAAGAATTTCGTTGAATTTAACGATGAATATTATCAAAGCTTATACTTTGATTTAGCACCATTGCTAGCTATACCAAGCTATCAGCAAATTAAAACACAAGAGTATATTTATAATACTCCATACAGAGCTAATTTAACAAGCTATGAGCATGAATCATTAGCCAATCGTTTTGATAAGGATTTGCTTAAACATCCGGAAAGCTCTACAAGCTTGATTATAAAGACTAAGTTTGACGCTAAAAACGGAAAGTCAGATCAAGTTACAATTGAAGCACATTCATTTAAAGCTGTAAAACAAACAACTGTTGTATCAAAACTTGGTGGCGATGGAAGAATGCATGCTGTACCTGTAGTTTGGTATGAATATATTCCAATTGTAAAAAACACCTTAATGGAGGCTAAAAATACTAAGCTTAGAAAGAATGAATACTTAAAAGAAAAAAATAATAGTGAATTTTCACAATTTATGTCACAATATAGTAAAAATAATGCTATAATATACGAAAGAGGATTATTCTCTGTCTTACTTGATAAAGAGTTAGATGAGAATTCATCTTTAAAATTTAATTCGCTACTTGCGAGAAAAGGAGAAAAAGAATAATATGGCAAATCAATTAGATGAAATGACTGGCCCTGTTAATGAAGAGGGTAAGGATATTAATGTTATCCAAAAGCAAATTCCTGTTAAGGTAGGCGTTGGCTCAACAATTTTTGAAGTAATTTTATGGTGCTTATGTATTATTCCAGGTGTTGTTTTCTTAATTAAGAAAATTAACGCAGCTAAGTATCTACGTCAGCTTGAACAAAAGATTCAACATAATGCTTCACAAATTGATAATTATCTTGAACAAAGAGTTGTTATTTTACAAAACTGTGCTAAGCTTCTTGATAAAGCAATTGATCTTGATAAAACAACCTTCTCAGAAATTGCAAAATATCGTTCTGGTAATGTTGCTGATGATGCAGCAAGAAATGAACTTTCCGGTGCTCTTGATGGCGTTTCAAGAAAAATTAATATTGCATTCGAAAATTATCCTGATTTAAAGGCTCATCAAGAAATTGCTGATGCAATGCAACAAAACTCATACCTTCAACGTGAAATTACAGCTGCTCGTGAGGTATATAATGATAGTGTATATCAATGGAATAAAGCAATTCAAGAATGGCCAACAAAGATGATTGTAGCAGCAAAGCAAGGTTATACAACAAGAATTCCATTTACTGCATCTAAAGAAATTAAGGATAAAGCAAGAGACGTTTTCTTTTAATTAAAATTAAAGCTTAATTATCTTGTTTCACGGAGGTTTTTATGTATAGATGTCCTTTTTGTCATTCGACAAACATTGAGCAAGAAAGAGACTATAATGAACTAAAAATAGAACTTAAAGAAATAATGAAGGAAAACGAGAAGGATATGCCTCTTGAACTTAAACAAATTCTTAATGAAGCTATTGTTTATGATTTATATAATGATGAACAATATTTGAAAAATCTCGAGCTTCATGGAATGACATTATTTTGCAATGATTGTGGTTATATTTTTAAAGAGTATGATGTAGTTTATGATGCAAATTTTATCCCACCTACAGAAATATCTAAGGAAGAATTCGAACAAGTTATCTTAGATGCTCTTCATAAACAAAGAAGAACAATTATAGAACTTGATACAGAAGAAAAAGAAAAAATGTTTTTACAAATAGCTTGTGGCAAAAGAAAAAAATTCTACAAAGAAATGGCTCAAAAGGTTGTAGATGATTTGAGTGAAACCTCAAAGATGCTTGATGAAATTGAATTAGTGGAAGCAGAAAATAATAATTTACCTTCATAAAATTTATAGCATTTTTATGCTATAAACTGCCGTGATAGCACAGTTGGTAGTGCAACGCACTCGTAACGCGTAGGTCGCAGGTTCGAGCCCTGTTCCCGGCACCATATAAGAAGTAATGGTTTGATACAGTAATAATTGCTGTTTCAAGCCTTTTTTTATATTCAAATTCGTAGTTCGAATTTGATAATAAGTGTAACAACGAGATTATTTATATAACATAGTAAAAAATATCAAAAAATGGTGAAGGATATGTAAAAATAAGTAATTCGTCTGCCCTTATTGCCATAAAAGGAATGGAAAAGGATAGCTTAGTGTCTTATGATATTGAGATATCTACACAAAATCAAGAAAGAAAGTACTATGCGTTAACAGAAAAAGGTAAAAACTTCTATTTATCAAATAGAAATTATTACATAAATAGTTTACATTTATTACAAATTATGATAGGTGATGACTATGAAAACTGAATATCAAATAATAAAAAAAGAGTAAGAAATGAGTTAAAAAACAGGAAGATTATAGATAAAAAAATCGTTGAAGAGTTTACTCAAACTTGTTTTGATGATTATAATTTATCATTAGAGAATGGTGAAAGTAAAAATGATGCATTAAAGTCTTTTTTTTCTGCTTTAACAGAAACTTTAGATTCATCTAATTTACTAAATCATAGGTCAAATCCTTATCACTATTCTTTAGTATTAAGTTTAGTCTCTTTTGTGGTTTGTTTCATTATTGCTCTAATTGGTTGGCTATGTGCTGATGTTTTAGATGTTTATGGCGTGATTTATCCACTTTGCCTTTTAGCAATATTAATTGTTTTAGTGTTTACAATTGCAAATTATAAGAAACGAAATAAAGTAGATTTTTTAATAGTTACCTTAATCTTTATAGCAGTCGTTATTATAAATATTGAGTGCTTTATGTTTTTTTATCGTGCTAGAACTGGTAATTTTTATTATTCATTAAACTATAATTTCCCAGGTCTTTTAAAGTTTAATAGATATGTGCTTACTTCCTCAGGGCAATTTAAATATGAAATATCAGAAACTATTTTGCTCTTTAACCAAACATTAATTGTTAGTCTAATTAGTTTAATTATTAGCATTATATTTAACATTATTGAAAAGCAAAGAAAAATATGTTAGGTATATTACTGACATTATTTTCTACGGTTTTAGGCATTAATTTGAGGTGAAAATATGGCATCAAGCAAGAAATATTTAAAGTTTATTTTAGGACAGATATCTGAATTAGAAGAAATTACTTATCGAGCTATGATGGGAGAATTTATTATTTATTATCGTGGCAAGATTGTAGGCGGTATCTATGATGATAGATTACTTGTTAAACCAGTAAAATCAGCAATTAGTTATATGCCGACACCTTCGTATGAATTACCCTATGAAGGAGCTAAAGAGATGTTGCTGGTAGATGAAGTTGATAATAAGGAATTTTTGACGGGCTTGTTTTATGCAATGTATGATGAACTGCCAGCTCCAAAGTCGAAAAAGAAGAAATAAACAACTTAGAATTTGTGATGAAAGAGAAATGAATTTTAAGAATTTATTACCAGCAAAAAATCGTGATGAGTTACGTTAATGGTTACAGGAAAATTACAATAAAGTAAGCGAATGCTGGGTAATGTTAAAATGTGGATGTCCAGTGGATAATGGAACATTTTGGTATATAGATGCCGTTGAAGAAGCAATAGGCCTAATGATGACGATGAAAAACTTATTGTTTTTAAAAATGGGAATGATTATTCAGATGATGCAATTAACGCATTGACTGAGTTCCAAGAAAGATTTTTTGATTCAGTAATAATAAAAAAAGAATATCGTTTTACAAGAAATTAATTAAAAATAGTTTGGTGTGAAAATTTTCGGTGCTTATGGTATGCATTGTATCAATTTTTGTAATCAGATCATCATTGTTGTTTTTATGATTTTTTTGGGCCTATTTAACTATATTTTTTTGAAAAATGGCTTAGGTATCAAGTTTTTATGTACTTGTTAGTTTGAGCTATTTTTTGTATTATTTACCTTGAAAATAGCAATAAAGTGGCAATAACAATTTGTTGTTTCCTTAAAAAAATTGTTAAAATGATAACATTTGGCATGAAAGGCATTAGCAAAAAAGTAAAAGTTAGTTACCTATTATTTCTATAAAGATTAATTTGAAAAATAAAAAAATATGTCGATAAAGCATACAAAAAAATATATAATATAGTTATGATGATATTAGATAAAGCTTTTGCAAGCAAGAAAGGAGTGTCGAGATATTTTATGAATGAATTTAAAATTGTAAAATTTGTAGACAATAGTTTTGAAATTGATGTTAGAGCAGATATTAATAATGAAACTGTTTGGCTTACACAAAAAGAAATGGCATTATTATTTGAAGTTTCAATTGATAATATCAGTTTACATATAAAAAATATTTTGAAAGAAAACGAATTAGATATTTCAACAGTCGAGGAATCCTCGATAGTTCAAATTGAGGGAAATAGAAAAGTTAATCGTACCATAAAAATTTATAATCTTGATATGATTATTTCTGTTGGTTATAGAGTAAAATCGCAAAGAGGTATTATTTTTAGAAAATGGGCTAACAAAGTTCTAAAAGAATACTTAATACAAGGTTATTCCATTAATAAAAAAAGAATAGAAGTGCTTAATAAAACAATTGAAGTACAAAATAAGATGCTTGCATCATCATTAAATATTGACCAAGAAGCATTAGTTAATGTTATAGAAAAATATACTAAGGCTTTAGATTTATTAGATGATTATGATCATCAATGTTTAGTTAAACCAAAAGGTAATGAAACATTATATAAATTATCCTACTCTGATTGTAAAATTATTATTGATTCGATGAAGTTTAAAAATATGTCATCTGTATTTGGTGTTGAAAAAGAAAATGGAAAATTAGAAGGAATTCTAGCTGCAATTTATCAAAATATTTTTGGACTAGAAGTTTATCCTTCATTAGAAGAAAAAGCTGCACATTTGCTATATTTTATAGTGAAAGATCATCCATTTATTGATGGTTGTAAAAGAATTGCGGCAACATTATTTTTGGAATTTTTAAATAGAAATCACGCGTTAATTAAAAATGGCAAAATAATAATATCAAACGATACATTAGTTGCAATTACCGTTTTAACTGCTGAATCAAATCCGGAAGAAAAAGAAGTTATAATTAAACTTATAATGAATTTTTTAAGTAAAGAAAATTAAAAAAAGTATTAAGATAAGTAATAATATTTAATTTTTAGGTTGGTATTAAGTACTTAAATATACATGTTATAAAAATTATCTCTTATGAATTTGAATTTATGAAATCTAATCAGATTATTATGCTGAAGAATGCTAGGTATCGATTATTATGTAATTATTTTAATATAGAAGATAAATATAGTAATTAGTTTTTAGTTTTGTTACTATACATCTTTAATACAGTCTATCAGTTAATGCCATCTGATGGATTTTTTGTTTAGTATATGGTAAAATATACACAAATAAATGACGCACTTACCAAAATCGTTGTTAAGTTTCTTTTGTTTTTTTATATAAATGAACCATCCATATTAAGCCTAATACTGAAACTTGATGTGAAATGATAACTTAGGCATTTATGGCCGGTTAATATGAATTTTTATATTGAAGATGGAGGACAATATGATATTGATTGAAACCGCCCGTTTATTTCTTCGCAATGTTGCGGCGAAGGATGCAGAAACCATTTACGATTACCGCAACAATGAAATTTGCGCTATGTATCAGCGTGGTCAAATCAAAGACCTCCTTGATGGCATTGAAGACCTTGTTGACCACCACAAGGATGATGAAATATCTTTTGATGCTTACTTAAGCATTGATGGCACTGATTGATTTGCTACATGAGCGTTACCCACAATGGGATTTTATTAGCTTTACGGAACCTGAGAATTAGCCAAGTATGGCTTTATTAAAAAAGTTAGGTTATAAAGATATGGGATATTTACCTGATATGGAATCTCAAGTGTTTGGTAAATGGACAACTCCTGCTACCGAGCTTGAGATTTGACAAGCGATAAATAATAAAGATAATCCTAATTACTATTAATCAACTAACGATTATAACTTGATTATCTTAACTATAAGTGTAAAAGAATCTTAAATAATTGAAAGAGTGTTGATTTATTTCTAGAATTGGTGCAAATAAAAATGGTTATTGGAAAGTTTTAAAATAACAAATATTATTGTATAAATAGCTATGTAAATGTCTGAATTTTTGATGATGTTGAAAATTATTCATAT
>MNRZ01000003.1 GCA_001916215.1 Clostridium sp. CAG:307_30_263 | reverse complement strand
CTTAAATTATACTACAAAAAAAGGTTCATTCCCAGATTTTAATCTGAGTTTGAACCTCTTTTTTATTTTTAGAAGCTGTTTATTTTTTTACAGCCCCCTTATGATGTAAATCTAAAAATATGATTTAAGATCATTGTAATAATTAAAGATATAACCGCAATTACAACAATAGTACCACCTGGTTGGAAATCTGCATAATAGCTAATTATAAGCCCCAAAACAACTGAAAGTAAAGAAATTATGCAGGAGATAATCATACTTCTTTTATAGCTTTTAGTTAATTGCATACTGGCTGCATAAGGAATTACCATCAAGGCTGAAACCATTAAGGCACCAATTATTTTAGAGGCTATAGCAATAATAATAGCGGTTAAAATTGTTTCTACTAAATTAATTAAATTAACCTTAACACCATCAAGACGAGCCTGCGTCTCATTATATGTTATATACATAATTTGATGATAAAAGCCAATATAAAATACAATTGTTACAATAAAAATTATAATAGTAAAAATTAATTCAACATTTCTAATTAAAAGAATAGAACCAAATAAATAAGAACTAAAGGAATTACCACTTGCAAAATTCGAAATAATTGCAGCAAAAGCAATAGACGCTGACATAACAATCGCAACAGAAAGCTCAGAATATTTGTTAAATTTTCTTCTTATAAATTCAATTACTAGGGATGCTATAATACAAGTAATTATCGCAATAACTAACGGATTGGCTCCACTTACAAGACCTATTGCAACCCCAAGCAAGGCTGTATGGGAAAGAGCATCACCTTTAGTTGAAAGTCGCTTTAAAACCGCTGTTTGTCCTACAAGAGGAATAATTAGGCTTAGCATTATACCAACAATAAAGGCATATCTCATAAATGAATAATTAAGCATTTAAAAATACCCCCTTATCTCTTACCTGATAAACAGCATCGCATTTATCTAAATTTGAAGGATTATGAGAAACAAAAATAATTGTTTTTTTCATAGCGTGTAAATGATTAATCATTTCAATAAGCATATCCTCAGATTCAAGGTCAATACCAGCCGTTGGCTCATCTAAAACAATAATGTCGGGATTAGATACTAATACCTTAGCAATTTTAACCTTTTGAGCTTGTCCTCCTGATAAAGTGCTTGTTGATTTATTTTTTAAAGCCTTTAAATTGAAAATCTCTAATGTTTTTAATACTAATTCTTGTTCTTCTTTAGTTATTCTTGAAAAAGGCTTTTTTCTTAATCCTAATGATACAACCTCAAATATTGTTGCCGGAAATCCCCCTTCTTCTGTAGATATTGTTTGATTAACATATCCCATTCTTATTCCTGGTGCTAATAATACCTCTCCACTTGTTGGTTTATTTACACCTAAAATAAGCTTTAAAAGAGTTGATTTGCCACTTCCATTTAAGCCTACAATACCGATAAATTCACCTCTTTTAATATTTAGGTTAATATCACATAATACATCTTCATCATTATATCCAAATGATACATTTTTAAGACTTAATAGTATATCATTATTCATTACACAACGCCTCCTTTAAAGAAGCCAAATTAGATGTCATTAAGCTTATATAATCTTCATTTTGTGTCAAATCATTTAAAGCTTCTATTGTATTTAAGCTGCTTCTTTTAATATTCAATGATGATGCAATGGCATCTGAAAATGATGATGACTCACTAGTTTCACCAAAAATCACTTTAATATTTTTGCTCTTAAGCTCATCAGTTATTTTGGCAAGCTCCGAAGCCGTAGGACTATCTGCATTTGTAATTCCCATAATTGCGATTTCCTCTAACCCATAGTCTTTGCATAAGTAGCCGAAAGCTTCATGTGTTGTAGCTATATAATTTGTTTTTCTATCTTGTAATTCTTCCCTATATTTGATATCAAGTGCTTCAAATAATTCTTTGTTTTTTAAATAATTATCCTCATAATAAGCTTTATTATTTTCATCAATTTCAACCATTTTATTAACAATACTATTCATCATTTTAATTGCATTTTTTATTGATAGCCAAATATGAGGATTAACCGTTTCACTATCATGATCCTCAACGTCGTGTTCATGATCATGAGAATGATGAGAATACAATGGCTCTATTCCATCACTTAATGTTAATGCTTTATTTTTTATTTCATCCGGCAACGAATTAGTATATGCTTCAAAGCCAAAGCCAATCTCAATATAAAGCTTTGCATCGTATAATGCTCCTATTTTTTTAGCTGTTGGTTCATAATCGTGAGGCTCCTGTCCATTAGGAACAAATTGAGTAACCTCATATTTATCACCAACAATTCTTTTCGTCAAATCATAAGCAGGATAGGTTGAAGCAACAATCACATTAGTATCTATATTTAAACTACAAGCTGTAAATAACAATCCAATTCCAATTATAATAAAAAAACTAATAATTTTTTTCATAATTCCTCCTAAATGCAAATAGTTTGCATTTGCATTTGCGATTATAACATGTTATAATACTATTTGTCAATGGTGGTGATTTTATGGATTTAAGTAATTTTGGACTTAAAAATACAAAGGCTCGTGAATGCTTAATTAATCTTTTAAAGGAAAGTAAGGATCCTAAAACCGCTGAGGAGCTCTATTTAAACCTTCCTCAAGGCTTAACTAATCTTTCAACCGTTTATAGAACCCTTCACACATTTTGTGAGGCAGGTATTATCTCAAAAGAAATTAGACCGGATGGAAAAGCATTATACTCTTATTCATCCTTTGAGCATCACCACGTATTAATTTGTATCAAATGTAACAAAAAAATTTATTTAAGTGATTGCCCATATAAAAAAATAAATGATGAAATCTACCAAGAAACTGGCTTTTTAGTAGATAATCATCATATTGAACTTTATGGTTATTGTAAAGATTGTCAGAGTAGTAAATAAACTACCCTTTTTTATTTAAGAAGCATTCTTCTTCATGTGAATTAATAATACCAATTGCTTGAAGATATGCATAAATAATTGTTGTACCCACAAACTTCATTCCCCTTTTTTGAAGATCATTTGATATTTTATCAGATAATTCACTTTTAGTTTTACCAACCTCATAATATATTTTATTATTAGAAAATGTCAACAAATAATAAGCAAAGCCATTATATTCATTTTCAATTTCTTTAAATATTTTAGCATTCATAATGCTAGCTTTAATTTTCAGCTTATTTCTAATAATACCCTCATTATTAATAAGCTCTTCTATCTTTTTATCATCATACATAATGATTTTTTCAATATCAAAATTATCATAAGCACTTCTAAAAGCTTCTCTTTTATTCAAAATACATTTCCAGCTTAAACCAGCTTGAAATGATTCTAAAATAAGCATTTCAAATAAATATTTTTCATCCAGATTTAAAGCTCCCCACTCATTGTCATGATATTTGATATACAAAGGATTTTTTAAATTACACCAGCTACATCTTTTCATAATACTAACTTATAATATATAACACCTAAGTTTTTTCCAAACTTAAATGCGATATCATTTATTTGTCCTTCCTTATGAAAACCATTTCTTTCATGAAATTTTATTGAAGGTAAATTATCAGTTGTAACAACACTAATAATATTTTTAATACCATAGGTTGGAGCTATTTCAATTATTTTTTCAAGAAGCTGTGTCCCTAAAGCCTTACTGCGAGCATTAGGATCAACATATATTGATAAATCTGCACTCATAAATGCAGCTTTTCTATCAATAAAATAATCCAAATAAGCATAGCCTAAAACTTTATTTTCATACTCATAAACTAAATAAGGGAAATTCTTAGTTATGCGTTTTATTCTTTCTTTAAATTCATCTATATTTAAAGTATCACACTCAAAGGTAGCAGTTGATTCTTTAATATAAAAGTTATAAATATTAAGACATTGCTCAATATCTTTTTCTTCAATTTTTCTAATCATAATTTATTCTATAAAACAGGAAAACTATAGATAGTTAATTGAGCTAATCAATTTGTTTTATATTCTCCTTTACTACAAAATCAAAAATATAATGCATTATATCATATATAAATATTTCATAGTTTCATTTTAACATCATTTATTTTTTATGTCTAGCATTATAAAAACTAAAAATTATTTCTTGTATATGATTATATTTTAGCCTATAATAACATAGAAAAGTAAGCTGTTTGAGGCTCTATTTTATGGAGCAATAGCTTACTTTTTTATTATATCAACATCCTTCTTATATTTAATTGTTGTCTTATTAATATGACACATTATTTGTCATTATAAAACAATAAAAGTAATTTGCTTGTTACGATATTGTAGGTACAATAATTATAATATCTAAAAAAATAATCCCATAGCAATTACTATCAAAATAAATTAGAATACCAATAGGAAGTCTATAAAACGGTGCTTGCTCCGAGTTTCAGGTATTGAAGGTGGTACTCATGTTTTTAAATGCATGAGTCCTCCAAGAGTGTTCCTGGAGGACTCAACCAAATGCAAGAAATTATTGCAATTATTAATCTTGTTATATCAATAATAAGATTGATAGTACAAATTATTTCTTTGAAAAAAAGAGATAGTTTTTGAGTAATTAATTGCAAGAGGAAAAGAAAAACACCGTCGCATCGATG
Organism: Clostridium sp. CAG:307_30_263; assembly: GCA_001916215.1. Classification (GTDB taxonomy): domain Bacteria; phylum Bacillota_I; class Bacilli_A; order Acholeplasmatales; family Anaeroplasmataceae; genus CAG-307. Next base: position 67,661 of record MNRZ01000003.1, on the reverse strand, counting down.
TTCCTCTTGTAATTCTTTTTAGTTTACAGGAGTAAGCCGTTGAATAGGCTTCCTTCTATTTTTATTATATACAACATTTTTTATTTTATCAAGAAAAATGTAAAATTGTTTTTTACAAATGTTTAAATTAGTTACCAACTTGTTGTTGGTATTTTTTGCTATTGCAAATATTATTTTTTTAGCATAAAATATTTATAGAAAGTAAGCTGTTCGAAATTTCGTATTCTAAACGAAATAATAGCTTACTTTTTCTTTTTGACTAACCATATTAAATTTTATTGAATATTTTTATACTTAACATCAACAACAATTACCATAACATTTTTATATTTGACATTTATAGCAAATAGCTTTATAATGTCGGCATAGAAATGAAACAGTTTAATCAGTTAAGTGTGTTACCTTTATAAGGTGTACGTGCTCACGCGTTTTATTTCTTTTTTTACTTGACTGATACAAATGTAAATTTTATAATACTAACATAGAAGTAAATTGCTATTATATTGTGTGTTACCTTTTATAAGGTGTACGTGCGAGTAAATTACTTCTTTTTTTATTTTATTGTTTACATCTTAGATAGAACTAATATAAAGCTCATTAAATTTAAAAATTTAATGCTAAAAAAAATTGAATTATATCTATCAAGTACAATCAATCTTTTTTTAAATTCAGTTAATCATAAAGTCGATGCAATTAGCTAGGAATTGAGAAATCTATATCCGCTCATAAATGTCTATTTAACTAATAAATAGGTATATCATCTAAAGAAACACAAAATGTATTAAGGCCATACGGAGTTAAACACCACTCAGTCGTATTTGCATAGAAATTTAAAAAAAAAAAACAGCTTAGCTGTCTAATTTCATTGGAGCAGGTGATGAGAATCGAACTCACGTAGTCAGCTTGGAAGGCTGAGGTTCTACCATTAAACTACACCTGCATAAAGAATGGTCGGAAAGACAGGATTTGAACCTGCGACCTCCTGGTCCCAAACCAGGCGCTCTACCAAGCTAAGCTACTTTCCGATTTTGACAAAATTGCACTTAAAATTATATCAAATCTCATTTGCAATGTCAATAGAAAATTATAAGATATTTTAAAAGATGGCGCACCGTAGAGGACTCGAACCCCTAGCCTTTTGGTCCGTAGCCAAACGATCTATCCAATTGATCTAACGGTGCAAAAGTTGGCGGTTCGGACGGGACTTGAACCCGCGATCTCCAGTGTGACAGACTAGCATGTTAACCACTACACCACCGAACCAATTTTATAAATTACTACTAAATTACTTGCAGCTCCTATATGTTACCATAACTAAAACTGATTTGCAAGAGTTTTTTTATAATTTTAACAAAAAGTTTTCCTAATTTACCTGTAATATAAATTTTTTACATTATTTTTTCATATAAAAATCTTTTCCTTTTTTTGAAAACTTATTTCAAATAAAAATAACAAGGAGGGATATCCCTCCTTAATTATCATTACTTTAATCTATCAATAATAATATGTGCAGCCTTTTTACCATCAACCATACTTCTTACAACAGTATCTGCACCTCTTACAATATCTCCACCAGCTAAAATACGTTCGTCAGATGTTGTAATTCCATCGTTTGATACAATATATCCTGAGTTAAGCTCAATTCCAAACTTCTCAGTTAAATTCTTATCTGGAGACTGACCAATTGCTACAATTACATTATCACATTTAAATTCTTCATATTTTCCTGAGCCAACCGGACTTCTTCTTCCTGATTCATCAGGTTCTCCAAGTTCCATAATTTCACATTTAATAGCTTTTACCTTACCATTTTCTGTAATAATTTCAACAGGATTATGTAAGAAATTAAATGAAACACCCTCTGCCATTGCATCATCAAGTTCATCCTTTGAAGCAGGTGCCTCCTCTAAACTTCTTCTATATACAACAACCGTCTTATCAGAGCCAACTCTTTGGCTTGTACGGCAACAATCCATTGCTACATTACCAGCTCCTACAACATAAGTAATTCCTTGAAGTTTAACACCTTCACCCTCGCCATAGGATTCTTTCATATTTACAGCCTTCAAGAAATCACCAGCACTATACACGCCCTTGGCATCTTCACCAGGTATTCTAAGTGATTTATATTTACCAAGTCCACAGCCAATAAATACCATATCATAATCATTTAATAATTCACTAGGAATAGCTTCATGCTCAGTTACATAATTTACACCCATTCGCTTAGTAAATTCAATATGCTCATTTAATAACTTTTTAGGAAGACGATATTCAGGTATACCATAGCTCATTACCCCACCTAAATGCTTTTCTCTTTCATAGACGGTGGCGTGAATTCCATTTTTTACAAGTTCAAGTGCACATGAAATTCCTGCTGGACCTGAGCCAATAATAGCTACCTTCTTATCACTCCACGTAGTTACAGGTTTTAATTCAATTGTTTTATTTTCCATTACATAACGCTCTAGTGGTCCTACATGAACAGGGTCTTGTGTTTTCATCTTATTACGGATACAATTTCCAATACATTGCTTACGATGATCACATACACGTGAGCAGATTGGCGATAAATTAGTACCATCCATTAAAATCTCATATGCACCATTCACATCATCATTTTTTAAGCAAGCAATAAATTCATTTATTCTCAATCCTGCTGGGCAACCATTCTTCTTACAAAATGGCACCTTACAGTTTAAGCATCGTGAAGCTTCCTTTATTGCTTCATCATGCGTATATGTTCTTGTTACTTCTTTAAAATCTAACATCTTATTCACCTAATATTCCTTTATTTACCATATATAAATCACAAAGCCCAATTGCACACATAGCTTCAAGCACAGGAAGTGCTCTTAATATGATTGCTGTATCATGACGGCCCTCAATTAAAAGGCTTTCAATCTTATCAGCCTTAAAATTATAAGTATTTTGTGCAACACCAATTGATGGTGTGGGTTTCATCATAATTCTTAACTCAATATCATTTGAATTCGTAATTCCACCATTAATTCCCCCATTATTATTCGTTTTCGTTTTACCAAACCTATCAATGTATGGATCATTAAATTCTGACCCATATAGTCCAACTCCATCAAAGCCAACACCAAATTCAACACCCTTTACCCCACCTACAGAAAATAAAAGATGGGATAAAACTGATTCGACACTGTCAAAATAAGGTTCACCTAATGCAGCTGGTACACTAGAAATAGTAATTTTTACAATTCCCCCAACACTATCATGCTTATCAATTGCTTCTTCTAAAATAGACCTAAATTTAGACTCATCAGTACTACCATTTAGATTAACAATTTTCGTATTATATTTAAGTGGTAATATCTTTTTAGCAATTACTCCCGCAGCTACAATACCAAGCGTAAGTCTTCCTGAAAATGAACCACCACCACGATAATCATTAAATCCTTTATATTTTATTTTAGCAGTTAAATCGGCATGTGATGGTCTTGGATGATTAACCAAATTAGAATAATCCTTACTTTTAGTATTTTGATTTAAAAATCTAATTAAAATCGGCGCCCCCGTCGTATACCCATTAAAAAGTCCACTTTCGATTATTGGCTCATCGGCTTCAATTCTTGGCGTTGTACCTAATCCTTGCGCTTTTCTTCTTAAAAGGTCAGACTCAAAATCATGACTATCAAGCTTAATACCTGCAGGCACCCCATCTACAAGAACTCCTACTGAGCTTCCATGAGATTCACCAAAAATTGAAACTCTAAATAACCTACCAATGCTATTCACCAATATCACCCCTTACATCTTCAATGATTTTATTATAATCAATATCATATACTTTATCAAGCCAAATATCTTCTGCCTCTGCAGCTTGAAAAATAAGCATTAAAAGTCCATTATAACTGTTCTTATTATAGCTCATAAGCTTAGTCTTAGACGGATTAAAAATAATATCCACAATACATTTAGCTTTTGAAGCTATTTCCTCATCAAGAGGTGAATCATCCATGTGAGGATACATTCCAACCGGTGTAGTATTAACAATTAAATCAATTTTCTTTGATTTTAAATCCTCATATCCTATTATGTTATTTTTAGGATGACGAGATACTAAGGTAACATTAGCATTCATATTTTCTAATGCCTTGGTAATCGCTTTTGAAGCTCCACCAGTACCAAGGACATAAGCATTTTGTTTTTCAACCTTAATATTATAATATTCAAGTTCTCTTTTAAAGCCAAAATAATCGGTATTATAACCAACTACCTTGCCATTTTTCATACATATTGTATTTACAGAACCAATCGCCAAAGCTTCAGGTGATATTTCATCTAAATATTTCATTATTTCAATTTTATAAGGAATAGTAACATTAAAGCCATCATATTCGCCTGACTTTAACTCATCAATTCTTTTTTTTAAATTTTCAGGCGTTGTTTCTAAAAGTTTGTAAGATGCATCAATGTTTTTTATACCAAAAAGATGTTTATGAATTAAAGGTGAAAAACTATGTCCAAGGGGATTGCCAATTAAACCAAAACACTTCATTATTTATTTTGCTCCTTAATCAGCTCTTCTTGATAATCCTTAGAGGCCTTAAGCATTCCTTCTAAAAAAGTAATATAGTAGCCTTCTAATTCTTGATCATTTAGAATTTGCGTATTACGCTTAATAAGTTCATTTTCTCTTTTTAAATCTAAAATAGGAAGATTATTTGATGCCTTATATTCTGCCACCATTTTAGCAGCACTCATCCTTTTTTTGAATAAAGTAATCATTTCCTTATCACATTCATTAATAATTATTCTTGCATCATCTAATTTACTCATAGCTTATTACACCTCCTAAAGAAGCCAATACCTCAAAAAAGTTAGGATAGCTTTTGTTTACTGCTTCTGCACCTTCAATTACAAGGTCTTCTGATACAACTGTTGATAACATCGCTAAAGCCATTACAACTCTATGGTCATTATGAGAAGAAACTACTCCTCCATGAAGACTACTACCATAGATGTCCATACCATCAGGGAATTCCTCAATATGACCTCCAAGACGCTCTACTTCCTCTTTCATCGCACTAATACGATCACATTCCTTAATCCTAAGCCTTGAAGCATCATAAAAATGTGAACGTTCATTTCTTATCGTACTTGCAAGTACAGTTAAAGCTGGGCCTAAATCTGGAGATTGAGCGAATGAAATATTAGCACTATGAATATTAATTGGTAAAGCCTTAAGGCCTTCAGCTTCATGCTTAATAACACCACCAAAATCAGAAATATCAGAAATAATCTTTTTGTCTCCTTGAAATGATGCTAAATTCATTCCTTTAAGTATAATATCATTCCCAAGCATATTAGCAAGAAAGAAAAAAGCTGATTGGGAAAAATCTCCTTCAACTTGATAATCACAAGGTTTAAAGTTTTGATTTCCTTTAATATCTATTTCTTCTTCAAAAACATCAATAGTAATTCCAAATCGTCTTAAAATATCAACAGTAAGATCAATATACCCCTTAGATTCAAGTTTAGTTGTAATAATAATTTTTGAATCTCCATTTAAAAGTGGCAGGGTGTACAAAAGACCAGTAATAAACTGACTTGATACATTGCCGGGAACCTCATATATTCCAGGCTTAAGACTGCCCTTAAGCTTTAAAGGTAAATATGCATCTTTCGGATGTGAATAAGCAATCCCTTTCTTTTCAAACAAATCATAATATACATCAAGTGGTCTATTTACCAATCTATTATGTCCAACAAATGTAATCTCTTCTTTATTAATTAAGGCAATAGGAATCAAAAATCTTAAAGTAGAACCCGATTCGTTTGCATCAATAACATTTTTAATCCTTTCTACATTAGAGCCTTTAATTAAAAGATAATCACTATAACATTCTATATTAGCACCTAACGCCTTCATTCCTTCAATTGTAGCCTTTATGTCCTCAGAATAAGCTATGTTAGTTATTTTAGAAATACCATTTGCTAAAGAGGCCGCAATAATAGCTCTATGAGCAAGACTCTTTGATGGAGGTATTATTACTTCCCCCTTCAAGCGGCCAGGTTTAATTCTTACATTCATAATTTAAAAGCTCACTTTCACTAAATTTTTTAGCAAATACTGCGCCAAAATCACTGATTAATATAAAGGAAACCTCACCAGCAATGTTCTTTTTATCATAAACTGTGTTTTTAATAATTTCCTTATAATCATAGTTTTTAATAGGCAAGTCATATTTAAGTAATATTTTTTTTAGCGTATCATAACAAGAAGGATTTGTTAGACCTAAATCAATACCCATTTGTATTGCCATAAGCATTCCATTCGCAACAGCCTCACCATGTCTTAAATGACCCTCAAGCTCAACGATATGGCCGAATGTATGACCGAAATTTAAAAACATTCTTTCCTTTAAATCAAAAGGATCAATTTCTACAATGTTTTTTTTAACACATAATGATTCATAAATAATTTCTTCTGTTATTTTAACATCACTATTTAAAAGCATGTCTAACAATTTTCTATTACCGATACAGCCGTGTTTAATAAGTTCCCCCATACCATTGTTAAATTCAACCTTAGGCAAAGTTTCTAAAGCATTAGGATCAATAATAACCTTAAGAGGTTGTTTAAAGGCCCCAATTATATTTTTCCTACCATAAAAATCAATACCTGTTTTACCGCCAATTGAAGAATCCATTTGAGCTAATAACGAGGTCGGTATTTGAATATAGGGATTACCTCTATAAATACTTGAGGCAACAAATCCTGTTAAATCCCCAATTACTCCACCCCCAAGTGCAATTAGTAATTCTCCTCTTTTTATTTCTAAATCAAGAAGCTTAGTTAAAACCTCTTTATAGGTTTCAAAACTCTTTGATTGTTCTCCTGCTTCAACACATACAGAATAAACTTTAAAGTCATGAAGTTCATTTTTAATTTTATCTAAGTATAATGGACCAACATTAGAATCAGTTATAATATATATTTTTTGCTTATCATAAACTGCTTTAATTTCCTCATTCATCTTATTATAAGCATCCTTTTTAATCACTATATCATAGGAATTAGGTCCTAAATTCATTTTAAGTATCATTTTTCCATCTCTTTTCGTTTATTCTTTGATTTAATAAAGATTTCCTTTAAACCTTCCTTATTATTTTCAACAAGACAAAGTTTAAGTTTTAAAAGTTCGGATTCAAAATTGGTTATCTCAGATAACAAATATTCTCGATTTGCAAAAAATAACTCACTCCATAAATTTTCATTAATCATAGCTATTCTTGTAAGATCTCTGTATGAATCGCCAATAAAATTTTTGGTATCATCTTCCGTATCACTATTTACAAGAGATACAGCAATAGCATGTGTAAGCTGTGAAGTAAATCCTATCATTTTATCATGATATTTAGGGCTCATAAGAGAAATACGCCCAAAGCCTAAATCATGACCTATTTGTTTTAAAATATTAATTTCATATTCTTTATTTTCTACATTTACAATTAAGAAATTCATACCATCAAATATTTTATTATCAGCATATTCTATTCCTGATTTTTCCCTACCAGCCATAGGATGATGTGAGATATAAATTGCAGGTGATGCAAGTTTAATTGCTCTGTGGATAAATGCGGATTTAACACCACAAACATCAGTTATAACCTGTTTAGAATTAAAAAGGGAATGATAGCTTTCTAAAAATTCTAGAATATGATCAGGATAAAGCCCAATAATAATCAAATCCGAAATGGTAATAAATTCAGATGCATCAAGGGAGACGGCATCACACATGTTATGTGATAAAGCATAATCAAGCGTGCTTTGCTTAACATCAACTCCATATATTTTATGCCCAGCTTTTTTTAGCCCCATCGCATAGGAGCCACCAATAAGACCAAGACCTACTATTAATATATTCAAAATATCAACTCCATTTTGTTTTCTACTTTTATTTTATCATATTTAAGCTTTTTTTAAAAGAAAACCTGTTTCATTCATAAGTAATTTATAATGATAATATTTAACTAAAAAGATTGAATATAAGTAGATTTTATTTTGCATCAGATCATTAAAATCCATATCATACATGTCAGACATTTTCATAAGTCGATATGATACGGTATTTCTATGAATATAGAGCTTATTTGCAGCTATGCTTAAGCTTTTATCATAACTCAAATAAAAATAAAGGGTATTAATATTATCCGTTTCATTTTTCATATCATCATTATATATTTTCATAATTTTCAAATCAATAAAGTTTTTTATTTCATTTATATTATACTTATCAGTAAAAAATGGTAAATATATTTTATAATCGGCCTCAAAATAAAGAACATTTCTTTTACTTTCTTCTAAAAAACTAAGTAAATTAGTCAATGATTTATAATAAATATTAAATGAAAAATAATCTAAAATCTTCTTTACATAAAGTGCCGTCAAGTTATTATCAATTAATATATCAGTAATTTTACTAAGAGGCATATTATCATTATTAAAAAAAATTAAAACATTATCATCATAAGCAATTACCGCATTAACAGCTAAAACACTTTCTAGCTTAACCTTTAAATAATTATTTTGAGAAAAACTCGCTTTTGAAAGAGAAATAATTAAAAGACTTGCATCTAAATTAACCTTATAATCTTCAATTTTAGTTTTTAAAATATCCTTCGTTTTATATTCAGAATTAAGCAATGCTTTATAAAAAGTTTGGATATTAGCATCATTTTTCTTATAATCCTCTAAATATAGAATTTTGCCAATTGAGTTAACAAGATGTTTTAATGTATCGTAATCTAATTCATCAAATGTTGAATTTTCCTCCTCTAATAAAACCAAATAACCAAGCATTGTATTATGTTCTATTTTATAAAAAAGTCTTCTTTTATTTTTATTAATTGAATCTAAGATAACATATTCACTCTTATTTTTAAAAGCATTATTAGCAATCGCAATTAATTCAAGTGACCAGACACCAGCGTTAGTAGCTTCCTTATATACATTGTCACCTTTATTAGTTTGAGTATAATACAAAAGCTCATAATTATGATTTATTACTACCATTGGATTTTTTATATAATTAGCGTATAAATCTAAAAGTTCCTTTAAACTATAACACGCTTCCTCTGCCTTTAAAATTTCTAAATTCATATTATCACCTTTTTTGTGCTATAAGCACAATTATTTAGTGATATTTTACACTATAAAGACATTTTATTCAAGAATTAAAGGCTTATAATATTCTTGTAATTTGAAAGGAATGATAAAATGAAAAACGAAAAAAAGCCCCGCAATGTAGGAATTTGGGCTTTTCTAAATAAAATTCCTGCCGGAACAATGTTTGTTCCGCTAGTTATTAGTGCTATTATTTGTACGATAACAGTTGAATGTGGTCTTGGCACAGGAGTGGTTGGTGAAGGACAAACGTTATGGGAATTTCTAGGCAATCCAATGAAAGATCTTTTTGGTAAAACTGGACAAATGCTACTGATTGGTCTAATGCTATTTTGTACAGGTACAATGATCAAACCTCATGATTTTGTAGATGTATTTAAACGTGGATTTTGGTTACTTCTTGCAAGACTTCTTCCTGCATACATTATTTGCACAGTTGTATGGTTTACTTGTGGACCTAAAGGTTTTTGTGGAATTGATTTTATTACCTTTACATGTGTTGTAACATCTGCTAATGCGGCCTTATATATGGGAATTATTCCTCCTTACGCTGACAATAGTGACCGAGCAGCTTTCCCTGTAATGCTAATATTATCTATGCCTCTTCTACCTTTTATCTTTATAAGTTCATTTGGTAAAATATCTGGAGACGCATCCGGTCAAACCTTAGCTAAAATTGTTCAAATCTTTTCATTATTAATTCCCTTTATTTTAGGCTTTATTCTTGGTAATTTAGATACAAAAATAAGGGAAATATTTAAAGGTGGTAATACTATTATTCTTCCTTTTTTAGGATTCGAATTTGGGTCAACTATAAATCTAATTAATGCATTTAAACCATCAGTATTACTAGCTGCACTATTATTAACTGTTATTTTCTGGGCAATTACAATGATAATCCCTTATATTGTAGATAAATTTGCTTTAAAACGTCCTGGTTATGCATCTATTGGAAGCTCTTCTCTTGCTGGTGTATCATTATCAATTCCAGCAATGTTTAGCCTTTACACATTTAATGGTATTGCTGGAAATGATTTAATTACAAATAGTGTTTCAATTTTAGCATTTGTTTTATTAATCACTAACATTCTATCTCCATTCTTTACTAAAGGAATTATGACTTATTATTTTAAGTCTCATCAAAAAAATAAAATTAGTGATGTTAAACGTGTATTTGAAAGCACTCATCCTGAATTAATAACTGATTTATATGATGAAAATTATGTTTATAAAAAAATTAAGAAATGAGGTATTTAAAAATGAAAAAAATTCTAACCCAAGTTGGTACATTAAATAGTTTAATGATGGGAGATTATTATGCGACAGAAACTGTTGATGAGTTATTAAAAAATGGTGATATTGGTATTGGTACATATGAAGGACTAGATGGAGAAGCCATTATCCTTAATGGTGTTGCCTATGATTCTCGTGCTGATGGTAAAACCTATGTTATGGATAAAAATGATAAATTACCATTCGCAACTGTAACTAAATTTGACAATAATGTTACTGAATATAAAGTTTCCTTCAAGGATATTGAACAATTAAAAGATGAACTTGAAAAAAAGCTTCCTAGTAAAAATTTCTTCTATATGATTAAGTTGGAGGGTTTATTTAAAGTACGTATTCGCTCATGTTACAAGCAAAGTGAACCTTATGAGCCCTTATATAAGGTTGCCTGTGACCAAAGAGAATATGACTTTGAAGAGGAAGGATACGTAATTGGTGTATATTGTCCTAATTATGTTCAAGGTATGAATTTACCTGGTTGGCACATTCATTTCTTAAGTAAAAATCTTAAGCATGGTGGTCATATTTTAAAGCTTGCGGGTAATAATATCAGTTACAAAATTAATGATATTGATGAATGGAATGTAATCCTTCCTCATACTAAAGGCTTTGAAACTTGGGATTTAACCGAGGATTTAAAGGAAAAAACTAAGCAAGTTGAAGGATCATCAAAAAAGTAATAAAAAAATGATTTGGAATAAACCAAATCACTTTTTTTTATTACTTTATAACAATATTAACAATCTTTTTAGGTACAACAATTACCTTAACAATTTGATGTCCATCAGTATAAGCCTTAACCTTTTCTAATGATAATGCAATACTTTTAACCTCTTCTTCTGTTGCATTTACATCAATTAAAGCCTTATCACGAAGTTTTCCATTTACCGAAATTGCATATGTAACTTCGTTATCAACAAGTTTATTTTCATCGAATGTAGGCCAAGTTGCGGTTGCAAGACAATCCGTATTACCAAGAATTTCCCACATTTCACTACAAATATGTGGACAAACTGGTGATAACAGTTTCACTAAGCCTTCAATAAAGCCCTTGTAAATAATAGGTGATTTGTAGGCCTCATTAACAAAAATCATCATTTGTGATATAGCTGTATTAAATGATAATGCCTCATAATCAGTTGTGACCTTTTTTACAGTTTGATGATAAATCTTTTCAAGAGAATTATTATATTCAGTAGTGAACTTCCTAGTATAATCCGGTGACGTTACTAAACGATAAACTCTTTCAAGGAATTTATGAGCACCATCTACACCTTCATTTGACCAAGGCTTAGATGCCTCAAGAGGTCCCATAAACATTTCATATAATCGTAAAGTATCTGCACCATATTCATTAACAATGTCCGAAGGATTAACAACATATTCAGGGAAACGTTTACCCATCTTAATTCCATTTGAACCTAGAATCATACCTTGATGAACTAGCTTCTTAAATGGTTCATCAACAGGACAAACACCTTTTTTATATAAATATTTGGTCCAAATACGGGAATACATTAAATGACCTACAGCATGTTCAGGACCACCAATATATAAATCTACAGGAAGCCAATGCTCTAAAAGCTTCCTATCGCATAACTCATTATCATTATTAGGATCCATATAGCGCATAAAATACCAACTAGATCCGGCTGAACCTGGCATAGTTGAAGTTTCACGAACACCATGAAGACCATTATGATTATATTTTTTCCATTCGGTGGCATTTTCAAGAGGGGCTTTACCATTTTTACCCTTATAATCATCAAGTTCTGGTAAAACGAGTGGTAATTCATCGTCATCAAGAGCGTGAATTTCACCATTATCTAAATATACAATAGGAACTGGCTCTCCCCAATATCTTTGACGAGCAAAAATCCATTCACGGAACTTATAATTGATTTTTTTCTTGCCAATTGAATGAGCTTCTAAATATTCAAGCATAGTTTTAATTGCTGTTGGTTTATCCATCCCATTTAAGAAACCAGAATTAATATGAATTCCATCTTCCGTATAAGCTTCTTTAGTTATATCTCCACCCTCAAGAACAGGAATAATCTCAAGATTAAACTTTTTAGCAAAAGCATAATCTCTTGTATCATGAGCTGGTACAGCCATAATAGCTCCAGTACCATAACTGGCAAGAACATAATCAGATATCCATATAGGAATTTCTTTGCCATTAATTGGATTTATAGCATAGGCACCAGTAAAAACACCAGTCTTATCCTTATTAAGTTCTGTACGTTCAAGCTCTGATTTTGAAGCACAAGCCGCCTTATATGATTCTACTTCTGCTTTTTTATCACTTGTTGTAATTACATCAACAAGCTGATGTTCCGGTGCCATAACGCAATATGTCGCACCAAATAACGTATCGCAACGGGTTGTAAAAACTGTAAACTTTTCATTTGTGCCTGAAACCTTAAAATCAACTAAAGCACCCTCAGATTTACCAATCCAATTTCGTTGCATTTCCTTTGTAGATTCTGGCCAATCAATCTTATCAAGACCCGAAAGTAAATCTTCTGCAAAAGCAGGCTGGTCAATAACCCACTGCTTCATATTTTTACGAATAACAGGATAACCACCGCGCTCTGATTTACCATCAATAACCTCATCATTTGCTAAAACTGTACCAAGTTCTTCACACCAGTTAACAGGCATATCAATATACTTAGCATAGCCATCTTGATACATTCTTTTAAAAATCCATTGAGTCCAATGATAAAACTTAGGATCAGATGTCGCAATGGTTTTAGTCCAATCATAATCGAAGCCAAGCTCATGAAGCTGCTTTGTAAAATGCTTAATATTTTCTTGTGTAAAGCCCTCAGGATGATTTCCTGTATTTATTGCATATTGTTCAGCAGGAAGACCAAATGAATCATATCCCATTGGATGCAACACATTATATCCTTGCATACGTTTCATACGAGAAATAATATCAGTTGCTGTATATCCTTCAGGATGTCCGGCATGAAGACCAACTCCAGATGGATATGGGAACATATCTAGTGCATAGAATTTAGGCTTAGAAAAATCCCAAACATCAGTTTTGAAGGTTTCATTCTTTTGCCAATATTCCTGCCATTTCTTTTCAATTTTCTTATGGTCAAATGTTGTATATTCCATAATTTTTCACCTCAATTTAATGATATATCAATGATATCATAAAAAGTATAAAATTTAAATATCCTTATTTATTTCTAACTATTTTTTGTGAGTACACTTCTTAGATCTAATTTCTAAAATGATAGATATAATAATAGGAACTATTATAGCCAGTGGCAAGCATATAAAATAAATTATTTTAAACTTATAAAACATAGAAATATCGTTATTTACCATTAGCATATAGATGCCAAGGCCAATTACAAGGATTAAGGTCATACATAAATTAAGATAATTTAGACGCTTATAATCCTTAATTTTAGCTACATTATATAATTCGATTAATAATATAATAATTGGCATTGCAAGAGTTAGATAACATAAAATAGTTAGATAATTATAATACATTGGATGATCAGACTTAATTGATACTATGATTATTATCGGTGTCATCGTAAGTATTAACAAAAATAAAATAATTGATTCAATAATAAAAGCTTTTTTCATATATTTTAAAAAAAGGGGGATGCAGCTGCATCCCTTATATAATTATATTAGAAACCAAAGAATTCTTTAGCATTGTTATAGCAAATATCTTCTACAATTTTGCCAAGAGTATCTAATTCTTCTACTGGATATTGACCAGATTCAACTAGGTTACCAAGCATTTGACATAACAAACGACGATAATATTCATGACGTGGGTAAGCTAAGAAGCTTCTTGAATCAGTTAACATACCTACAGATTGAGAAATTAAACCAACCTGCATTTGTGTTTCTAGATTTTGCTTCATACCATCTAGTTGGTCTAGGAACCACCAAGCAGTACCAACTTGAACACGGCTCTTAACACCTTCCTCTTGGAAGCAGCCTGCAAGAACAGTAAGTGCATAGTTATCACGAGGATTTAAGCAATAAAGAATTGTCTTAGGAAGAGCATCATTAGCATCTAATGCACCAAGAAGTGCAGAAAGTTTTTCCATATATACAGCATCTTCAATTGCATCAAAGCCTGTATCTGGGCCAATCTTTTCAAGCATCTTCTTTGAATTGTTACGTAAAGCACCGATGTGATATTGTTGTACCCAACCATGCTTCTTGTATTGCTTGCCTAAGAATAATAGGATATAACCCTTGTATTGATCTTGCTCATGAGAAGAAATTTCTTCATGATTCATTCCCTTTAAGAAAACAGCATTTGCTTCTTCATAAGTAGCAGGTGTATAGTGAACAACATCAAGCGCGTGGTCAGAAACACGTGAACCCATTGAATGGAAGAATTCAATACGGCTTGCTAAACAATCAGTTAAATCATTTAATGACTTAATTTCTTTGCCACAAACCTTAGCCAATTGGTTAACCCAACTCTCAAACCAAGAAAGTTCAACATTGATTGCCTTATCAGGACGGAAGGCAGGACGAACAGTTACATTTAAAGTCTTATCCTCCATCATCTTCTTATGCCATTCAAGTGAATCAACAGGATCATCAGTTGTACAAACAGTCTTAACATTAAATTTATACATCATTTCACGAGCAGTTAATGTTTCAAGTTTAGCGTTTGCTTCATCCCAAATCTTCTTGGCATTTTTAGCATTAATAATATCATTAATTCCAAAATATCTTTGCATTTCAAGATGAGACCAATGATATAGAGGGTTTCCTACAAAATAAGGCATTGATTCAACAAATTGATAATACTTCTTATAGTCATCATCCGGACCAGAAATTGAATCCTCTTCATATCCTCTTGCACGTAGGCTTCTCCACTTGTAGTGATCACCATAACGATCTCCAGCTCCTAACCAAGCCTCAGTTAGATTACGGAACTTCTTATCCTCGTAAATTTCTTTTGGTTGAAGATGGCAGTGATAATCAATAATTGGCATCTTCTCTGCGTGCTCATGATAAAGCTTCTTTGCAGTTTCTGTTGTTAACAGAAAATCTTTGTCCATAAATTTTTCCATTTTAATTATCTCCTTAATTTTTATAAAACTACTCCGTCTTTAAAAATTGAAATTTCACGGAAGTTGTTTTTCTCATTCTTTGTTTGTGTACGGCCAGAGGCAATATCACAAATTAAATCAATAAATTTTTCAAGTAATTCATTCATTGAATACTTATCAACTAAATCGCCAGCATTAAAATCAATCCAATTAGATTTTTTTGTGGCCATTGTTGTATTAGTCGCTACCTTAACAGTTGGAATAAAGCCGCCAAATGGTGTTCCACGTCCTGTAGTAAATAAAACCATTTGACATCCAGCACAACCCAAGGTTGTTGTAGCTACAAGATCATTACCTGGAGTACATAATAAATTAAGTCCATGTTCTTTAATTCTTTGGCCCATTTTTAATACACCATTAACAACGGCAGCTCCACCCTTTTGAGTACAACCTAAAGATTTATCCTCAAGAGTTGTAATTCCACCCTTTTTATTACCAGGCGATGGATTATCATAAATAACTTGATTATGCTCTTTAAAATAATGTTTAAAGTCATTAATTAATTCTACAATTTCTTCAAATATTTGTTCGTTTTTTGCACGAGCCATTAAAAGCTTTTCAGCCCCAAACATTTCTGGAACCTCACCTAAAACAGTTGTAGCGCCATTAATTGACAAGAAATCAGAAAATCTACCAAGTAAAGGATTAGCAGTAATACCTGACATACCATCAGAACCACCACATTTAAGACCAATTCTTAATACAGAAAGAGGTTTAGTGATACGTTTATCATTGGCCATTTGATCATAAAGTTCTTTTAATAGCTTAGTTCCTTCCTCAACTTCATCTTCAACCTCTTGGGCAATTAAGAAACGAGTACGAGATTCATCATAATCGCCTAAAGTTTCTTTAAAAGTTGACACAAGGTTTTCCTCACAACCAAGACCAAGAACTAGTACACCACCAGCATTTGGATGTTTAACCATATCTTGTAGTAATGTTCTTGTTAAAGTTAAATCAGACCCCATTTGAGAGCAACCAAATGGATGTTGGAATGTATAAACACCATCAATTTTTGACGTGTCATATTTTTCTTTAAAATTACTAATTATATCATTGGCCATACCAGATACACAACCAACAGTTTGAATAATCCATAATTCATTACGAATACCATATTCACCTGTTTTACGTTCATAAACATCAACTGTACGATCTGACTTATAGCCTAAAACCTCAGGATATTTAGGCTCATATTTATATTCAATAACATCATCAAGGTTAGTAGCAACGTTTTGAGTATGAACATGACATCCAGGTTCAATATCAGCTGTAGCGTGTCCAATTGGATTTCCATATTTTATAATGTTTTCACCTTTTTTGATTGGCCTTAATGCAACCTTATGAGCTTGAGGGATGTCCTCGCATAATGTGATACCCTCAATAACCTCACCTTTAGTAAAAGGACGAAGGCATACAGCTACATTGTCAATTGGATTAATAATAATATAATCTTTCATATTAGCAACCTATAAATGCTAAAGCCTCGCGCATTGGCTTAGTTTCGATTTCATATAAGCAATCTGTAACGAAGTCAGTAACACCCTTTAAATTATTTAAGTTTAATTCCCAGTGATGCTCAAGTCCTAAGAAATCAGTAACAATTCTTCTACAAGCTTCTTTAGAGCCATCAAAATTTGACCATTCTTTCTTGAAAAAGTCAAGTGCCCACTCATCATCCTTTAAAGCAATATCTTCATTACCTCTCTTACCACGATAGAAGGCAATTAAAGCAGCTAAACTAAATAAAGCATGTTTAGGGAAGCTTCCTGCTTCAATGCTTTGAAGTACTACTGGTAAGTTACGAGTTTTATACTTTGTAACAGAGTTTAAAGCAATTGACATTAATTCGTGACGTACAAACGGATTTCCATAGCGTTCAAGTACAGAATTAGAATATGCAACCATTTGGTCATGTGGAATATCAATTGTTGGAATAACCTCATCGAAAATATATTCACGAACAAATTTTCCAAGTTGAGGGTCCTCAATTGTTTCACGAACAGTATCAATACCTGCAAGATATGAAACAGGAACTAAGCAAGTATGAGAGCCGTTAAGAATTTTAACCTTTCTTTGTTTATAAGGAACAATTGAATTAACATATAATACATTTAAACCAGCTTTAGGTGCAGGGAATGCAGTTTCTAATGCTTTAATATCATCGCCATCAATGCACCATAAGTGGAAGATTTCACCTACAACCATTGAATTATCGATATAACCTAATTCCTCTTGACATTCCTTTTCATTTGCTCTTGGATATCCTGGAACAATACGGTCAACTAATGTATTATAGAACTTATTAGCTTTAGTAATCCAGTTAATAAATGCTTCATCATAACCACAAGTGTGAGCTAGTTTAACTAATACTTCTTTTAAAGTATCACCATTATGATCAATAAGCTCACATGGCATAATGAATAACCCCTTGTTTACATCTCCATTAAATGCTTCATAACGAGTATGTAAGAAAGAAAGAAGCTTACCAGGATAGCTCTTAGGACATACTGTAAAATCAGTATCTGTCTCATCATAAGCAATACCAGCCTCAGTAGTATTAGAAACAATAAATTCAAGTTCCTCGCTCTTGGCATAGTCAAGATAATGAGCATATTCAGTAAATGGATTAATTAAATCTCCAATGCAATCAATTACTTGATGAGTTTTAACAACCTTACCATCCATTTTTCCTTGAAGATATAAAGTATATAAGCCATCTTGCTTTTTCATATCCTCAACACGTCCAAATGGCATAGGTTGAACAACTGCTACATTACCATTAAAAACGCCCTTCTTATTCATTGTGTCAATAATCCAATCTACAAAGGCACGTAAGAAGTTTCCTTCTCCAAATTGTAAAACCTTGATTGGGCGATTAACTTTTTCTACTATTTTAGCACTTAAATTTTCCACGATATTAATCCTCCGTTATTGTCCGAAATATCGGACATACTATATCATCAAATTCATTGTAGCACGCTTTATTTTTTTTTGCAATAGGTACAAATAAAATTAATTTTTTACCTTTTTTCTAAGAAAAAACTTACCACTATTTGTGATAAGTTTCATTATTATTAATTTTAAAAGAACGATATATTTGTTCAACTAAAATAAGTTTCATTAATTGATGGGGAAATGTCATTTTTGAAAAGCATAGTCGAAAATTAGCTTTACTAATAACTTCATCACTTAATCCTAAGGAACCACCAATAATAAAGGTTATATGAGACGAATTATAAGTCTGAATCTCAAGTATTTTAGATGCAAGCTCCTCACTACTTAACATTTTCCCTCTTAAATCAAGTACAATAACATAGCTTTTAGGATTAAGGGCTTCTATAATTCTTAATCCTTCTTTCTCTTTAATTTGAATATTTAAAGCATCACTTGTTTTATCTTTAATAGGCTCATCTAAAAGTACAATCTCTTCTATTTGCGTATATTTAGATAGTCTTTTAACATACTCCTTAATTCCATCAACTAAATATGATTCTTTAAGCTTACCAACAGATATTATCGTTATTTTCATACTTCGAATACCTCAAGTGGAGTTTGTGATGCATATTCAAACTTAATTCCATCAGTTGATACTCCAACATCCTTAAAAACTCTAATTGAAGTAAGCTTAACAATTTGAACTAAATTACATTCTTCAGAAATATGAGCATAAATTATATGATTAGTATCAGGCCCTACAATATTAGTAAGTGTATAAGCACTGTCTTGATTTGATAAGTGTCCATGATCTGATAAAATGCGCATTTTAGTTTCATAAGGGCGATCTGATTCCATTAAAATTTGGGGGTCATGATTCGATTCAAATATATAACAATTTGCATCACTTATCTTATCAAACAATGCATGATGAACATATCCTGTATCAGTTATATAAACAAGCTTTCTATCATTTTGGCTAAAAGTATAGCCAACAGGATCAATAGCATCATGAAAAATTTGCAATGCCTCAATTCTAATATCCTTAATTTCAAAACAAGAATCATGATTAATAAAATGTATATTCTTAATGTCCAGTCTATCTCGAATTCTTGATGAAAGACCATTATAAGTACCTTTTGTCATGTAAATAGGAGCATTTGTTGCATTAGCAATAATTCCTAAACATGATGTATGATCAGTATGCTCATGAGTAATTAAAATACCATCTAAATTTAACAAATCAAATTCGTTATTACTAAGGGCTTCTTCCACTCTTTTTTTAGATATCCCGCAATCAAGTAAAATTTTAGCTGTATTTGTCGTAATAAAGGTACAATTTCCTTTAGAACCTGATGCAATTTGTAAAACCTTCATACTTCACCTCAAAAAATTATAGGGACTCAAATGAATCCCTATAAATAATTAATTAATTTTTAATTCGTCAAGAATCCAAGCACTAGTACCATCTGCTTTTTTAGCATCAAACCAGCCATAGAATACATCTGATTCTTCTAATGTTTCATAAGAATCAATTGTACGTTCTTGAATTGCAAAGACTTCGTTATATCTAGCTTGTTGAGAAGAAGCTGTAACGCTTGAGCCTTCAACATTATTCCATACAATGTTTCCAATTTGCTTATATAAGCGATATGTTTGGAATGTAGAATTTGAATATCTTGACATAACATCAGCAAGTACATTCTTAACAGCTGTTGTAGTTGTAGAACGCATTGATGTTACTGAACCATTATTTGTCATTTCCATAAAGTAAATGAAAATTTGTTCAATAGATGCCTTTTCATCAGAACTATAGCCAGATACATATACAACATCATCATCTGATGTAGTGTCTACATCATTCTTATATACAATTATATCTTGATATTCCCAAGTCTTAACAGAAGCTAATTTTTTCCAATCAGAATAAGAATCATTTGTCTTATTATCATTATAGAAATCTTCAGTACAAATCTTTGTTGTATCTCCTTCTTTATATGAATACATAATCTTTCCATCAGAATTAGTTACATTAGTAGATAATGATGAGTCATTTGATGATTCAAACTTACATGTTGTCTGATTTGTAATATCATAAGCATAAAGCATATGCCAACCATAAGTTGTTTCAGTTAATAGTGATAAATCTGCTGCATTAACATCAATCTTGTTATTAGCTGTTGCCTCTACAGTATGCTCTTTCTTATTATCATCCTTATATGTATATGGCTCATAGTTCCAATATCCATAATCAGATAAATTTTCTTTAACGTCTTTATAATTTTCAGATATAATCTTTGAATATAAATCCTTTACAGCATCAGTAAACTCTTCAACATAATTAGAACCATTTGAATAATCAATTGTATTAAGGTCTTCAGCTCTTAAGGCAAATTCAAAATTCTTTGTAAATTCAGACCACTTCTTATTTTTATAATCTGCACATTGTAATGTATAATCATATCCCGGATTATTGAATGTTTTAGCAATAAATTGTAAGGCTTCAACCTTAGTCTTTGTATTAATAATTGCAGCCTCTTTAACAATTGCATCAGCTAATGTTAAAATATCTTTTCTAAAAATAACCTTATCAGCTTCACTTAAATCGCTATAGAAATCCTTTGGATCATCATTTGTACCATCATGATCATAATCAACGGAAATAAGAATATGTGAGATATCTAAGCTATAATAATTATTATATTTTTTGTCAGCGAATGTTTTAAATGTTGCCATTAAACCATTAACATCGTTAAACTTTAATAGATTTTCACCTATCTGGTATTTAATAGCTTCATTCTTTAATGAATCAGAAGTTGTAACATAATCGTCAGCCTTCCAGAACGCTCCATAATAACTATTGAATGCAGAAGTCAAATCAGAAGCCATTAAGTTATAATTTACAATATCATCTTGATTATCAAAACCATATTGTAAAACTAAATAATTGCTTAATCCCATCTTCTTTGAATAAGAAGTATCATTTTTCTTAAAGCTCTTAATTGCAGATTTAAGACCATCCTTATATCCAGAAATAGTATCACTATCAATCTTATCAAGTAAGATTGTCTTAGTTAAATACTTAGTTGCAAGTAGTGATGTAGCCTTAGATACACCATATTTGCTATTTAATTCATCGTAAGAATCACTAACAGAATATGAATAAGATGTAGATAATGTACCTACTGTATTATCAGTATAGTTAAGTGTAAATACTAATGAATTATCAAATGAGCTCTTAGATGCAAAATCATATGAATCAGAATATGAATTATAATATTGGTTTTCATAAATTGGATCAAAAATCTTTAAATCTAAAACACTACGTTTAGAATCCGCAGCTAGTGTGTAGCCTGTATCAGATAAAATAGCCTCAATTAAGGTATTACCATATGTTTCAGTAGCCCAATTTTCAACAATCTTATCATCAATATATGTACTATTAAGACGACTCTTTTGTTCATCTGACAAATTGTCCCAATCATCGCCTTCATAAATATGTCCACGATAGCACATATAATAAATATTATCGCCTGAAATATTGAATGGCTCAGATAAATAATACTTTTCGTTTTCCTCGGTACTATCTTCATCAACCATATTTTTCGTCATAAAAGTGACAGCAGTTGAACCAATTTCATCTGTCATTTCATCGTTTTCGTCATCAGATCTAAATGTTGTATATTCACATTCATCTAAACCTTCTGGATCAATATACTTAGTCTTATAATAAGCATTAAATAATTCAATATAAAATTTTTTTACTTCTGCTTGAGTTATACCATCTTTATTTAGACTATAATGTACCTTTTTCTCAACAAGATTAATATATTTTTCAGCTTGAGCTTTTGATGCAAACTTAATTACAATCGCCTGATTAACTGTTTTAGCATCTGACTCTTCATTATATGGATTTCTTCCATCTAGAATATCTTTTGTTGTTGTTAAATTTTGAATTGATGAATAAATGTTTTTTCTAGCATCCAATACAGAATCCTTTGAATCTCCACTACCATCCTTTGGAAGATAATATGTATTTTCAACCTTATTTCCATCGACATCGTATAAATATTCATAATTACGAATATATTCTATATTTTCCTTAGCATATTCAATTTTAGCTAATGTATATGCATATGTACTCATTAAATCAGTTATATTTCCCCAATGATAAACTAAAACATCATTTATTTCATCATACGTAGGATATAACTCATTTTTATTAGAAGAAATATTAATACCATTACTTGTCAATTGATTATCAATAAATTTTTGAACAGCAACATCCTTATCATCATCCTCTAAATCAAGATAATCTTCTACAGTTGACACTGAAAAAATTGCATTTAATAAGTATTTATCAAATTCATCTGTAAATTTTGAATTACTATAATTAATGTTATTCTTCTTTATATAGTCATCTAACAATGAATTTTTAATTTTGTTTAATACCGTTGAATAACCATTCATACGAAATTGGTTATACATTTCATTAACTGAAACACTAATATTACTTTGAGATTCTAATGACGCATATGTTGCATTTAGGTTTAGATTTCCCGTAGGAGCCTTAGTATTGCGGTTTGCATCACATGATGCAAGTGTACCCGCAATAACTGCAACCCCAAGAAGGGAAATAATTCTCTTTGTATTTTTCATATTATTTACCCTCCTTATTACTTACCTTTACATTTTCAATAATATATGATTTCATTTGTGTCCACCAACCATCATATTGATTTAATAAAGTAAAGTATTGCTTAACGTATTCATCAGCATTCTCTTCGCCAAAGAATGATAATTTAGAATCACTACTATATACATTAACAGTAGATAGGTATGAATCAGTACTTTCATGATTAGAATCTAATAACGCTTGGAATGTTGCTTTATTATTATAGCATTGGAATACTGAATTTCCGTCAGAATCCGTTTTATAGAAATCATAATTAGAACTTGAATTTCCAAATCCATAATACTTATAAATATCATCATTTTCGGTTAAAGTGTAACCTGTCTCTTTTGTCATCCATGTTACAAGTACTTCAAATTGTGTTGAATCAGATGTATATCTTGTAAATGCAGGTTGGAAATAAGTTGTAAGTGCTGTTGTTACATCAGTAGGAAGTGTTGATGAAGAACCATTAGCTGCATAATCTAGCATAAATGATAATGCTTGATTAATACTAATCTTATCATCTGAATTAAAAATATTAGAAATTTTATAATACTCATCATTATATTTATAAACTAAATTATTGTATAAATCACCATTATTTTCATCCTCTTCATATTTAGCACTAGCCTTTGTTGTAGCTGATGTTAAAAGTGGAAGATTATAACCAAATGATGAGTAAAGACCTTTTCCAGTTTGACCATAATATTCTCTTAATAAATATTCGTTAGGCATTACTCCATCTTTACCATTAAACAAGAAATTCTCTTGATATGCCTTATATGCTGCAAGTTTTAAAACGTCATTACAGCTTGCATAATCTGAAGTATTAGATACTGATAAATCTTCAGTCTTTAGGAAAATACCAGCACGACGATATTTAGCCCACTCAGATTCAGGTTCTGTTGGATTATACTCGTCATCACCTTCATATTTATCATGACCATTAGTAAAACGAGATGAACTATTATATTCAGTTATAATACTAGAAATAGTATCTACATTTGAATTAGATGAATTATCACATAATGTAATGATCTTGTTAATTAGTTCTTTTGCAAGGTCATTGTATGTTTGTTCCGAATTAGGATCTACCTGATTCCAATCAAAATCTGAATCAACATATGAAAGACCAGTTTCAGTACGATCAGGCTCGCCATCTTCATCCATATCTACATAAACTAATAAATTCTTACCTGAAACAGAAAAATAACTATCATAATATGTATTAGCAAATTTAGCTAATATTCCTGCTAAATCGCTATTAGCATAATCATTAATTAATGATGTAGATGCTTCATTAACACAATAATAATCATTAATAATATCAGCCATATTGTTTGTATGGAAATATAACATTAAGAAGTTATATTTACCTAAAGATGCGCTATAACCAGATGAAGATAATTGGTCAGCTGCGAAATTAGAAAGTAAATTATTTAAGCTTTGATAATATGTATCTGTCTTTTCTTTATCATTTTTAATCTTATCATAAGTAGATGTTGATTTTATAACCTGTGTTGAAAGTAAAGATACTGCACTTGAAATACCACTTGTTGGCTCAAGATTATTCCAAATATCAATCATATTTACTGATTTTTCCCACGAACGTGTCTCATCAGTAGAATCTTCATCTTCATATTTAAATGTGGCTACAAGATTTGCAGCTCCACTCTTACGATTCTTAGAATAATCAGAATTAGCAGCCATATAAGCAATTTCAATATCCTTATCGTAAATACGGACTTTAACATTTTTCTTGGCATTTGTCATGCAAGTTGAGATATATGATGAAGTAAGCGTTTCTTTCTTTAAGCCATCATAAATTTCGTTAAGTAATTCATAATAATTCTTTTTACCTTCATTTGTTAAAAGAGGATGATTCTCATCACGATCTTTTAATTCATCATCTTGAACTTCAATCTTACTTGAGCCTTTATACTTGTAAACTTTATAAGTTCCATCTACTTCTTCAACATAGTAAATTTCATTTTCTTGGTTGCTAGTATAGTATAACTTTTGAGAATCGTCTTCTTGACTAATCTTATAAGTCATATAATAGAAATCACCATAGCTTTGAGCTGACGTTGAATAATTATCCTTTGTTGTATCAATTCTTTCGCCATTTTCTTCTTTATATGTTACAGATTTAAGAGTGTCATATAAATACGTTGATAAACTAGAATTAATTTTATCAAGAGATTCCTTATTATAAGTTAGTTTCTCATACAAATCAGGATTATTTTCCTTTAGGATATTAATGTAATCTAATGCATAATACTTTCCACTAAGATCAACTGTACCATATGTATTAACAAGATTTGCTGTAATTTTTCTACAATTTGAATTATCGCTTGTAATGGTAGAATTAACTGGAAGGCTTTCGCGAGTTGTATAAATATAATTATACATTTGTAAATAAATTGAAAATACAAGTTGAGGACTTGATGCTAAAGGAGTTGCAGATCTTAAAGTATTAGGAGCTGTAAAATCATAATCATCATAGAACTTTGAATACTCTGAATCAGTTTCCCCTTCTCTTTGAGCAATGAAATATAATTGAGAACGATAAGTCTTTAATCCAAATGACTTTAAGACCGCCTTTGATTCATCTTCATTCATAAATCTAATCATAATTGCATCAATATTAGATGCATAATGATAATTACTACTCCAATAATTAATTATTTCTGAATTGCTGAAATAACGTTCCTCATCGTCATCAAGATCAGCATCATGATCAGCAATTTCTTTGTCTAGAACTTTCTTAGCATATAATTCTTGAGCAACAGTTTCATAATATTGAGCAAGTAATGTCTTTTGAGCAGAAGATAATTTTGAATAATCAAAATCATAAGTTCCCTTGTCCTCGTCATACTTGTCTTCATCATTATTTGTAGTTGATTTTCTACTTAAAAGTGTATTTAAATCAGCTTCTGTAATAGCCCCAACCTTATTATTAACTGATGTTTTAGTAATAAATTCTTTTTCTTTCGTTTTCTTATTATAAGGGTTATTTAATCCTGTATAATCAGAGTATGCTGAAAGACCATAAACATCACAAATTAATGCCATTTGGACTTTATTACGGTATTTCTCAGTATTTTCATTTGAACTCTCCACAGCTGCTTTAACTTCTTCTAGTTCCTCTTTTACAATTGTACTATTCAATTGATTTGAAAGATAAGTTGAAGAACTCCACTTCAACTGATTATAAAGTTCTTTATTTGTTACACTATATTTGTCACCAAGGGTTAAATATGTATTATCACCATTAATAGAGCTGTATTTATCCTCATTATTTGAGCATGAAGAAAGAGTCAATGCGAATACGCATGACATAAAAGCTAGACTTAATGGTCTTAAAAACCTTGTATTTTTAGTATTATGATTCATGTTTAAGTCTCCTTATAACGAATTTGGCTATAACCATAGCATTTACAATGATAACATTTTTATTGTCAAATTGCAATAGAATAAATGTGGTATTTAAATGTGATTATTGCAATATTTTTTTTACATAATTGGGCTTTTCTTTGCTCACATTATAAAAATCCGAATATAATATAATGAAAAGGAGGGAAAATATGACTTGCGATAATACCCAAGGTACTAATGCATCATGGGCTCTAATTCTTGCTTTATTTATTTTACTTGTAATCATTGGAGCATCTTGGATTATATAAAAAGTCCCATATTAATATGAGACATTAATTAACTAGGAGAATACTCTTAGTTTTTTGGCTTATAAAACTTTGTTTTTTCCATTACTCCTATAATATCTGTAAATTCACCAGGTTTTGTATGTTGAAGTTCGGTTCCCAAAACCCTAAACTTAGAATCGAGAGTATCAATATACCATAACGCTGCGGCTTCAGCAGTTTGTGGCCTTTTGCAAGCACCAAAAGCTGGCTGTCCATGATGAGAAATTACCATATGTTCTAAAAGTAATACCTCTTCTTTATTTTCAAGTCCAAGCTCACATGCAATATCATGAACGCTAAATCCACCGATAACAAGATGTCCAAGTAATTGACCCTCAAGAGAATACTCAGTGTTTTCAACTCCAGTAAACTCAACCGTTTTACCTAAATCATGAAGAATAACTCCTGCAAATAAATAATCTTTATTTAAATATGGAAAATTTTTGGCAAAATCATTAGCTAGATTTAACATTCCTAATGTATGATGCGCTAGTCCACCAACATAATTATGATGCAATCTTTGACCTGCAGGATATAAAAAGAAAGATTTTTCACATTTTTTTAAAGCCTTTTTAGTAATCTTTAAAATAGTTTCATTCTTTATTTGCATTATATAATTATAAATTGAATCCTTAAGTTCTACTAAGCTATATGGGCAACTATTATCAAACATTCTATATGCTTTATCAACTTCATCTAAATCATCAATTGATGAAACACTTTGGTATTCAAATAAATAAAAAACAGCACGGTCAGAATTATTATGTCTTCCTATTTTAAGTTTATAAATATATCCTACCTTAATATCATTATTCTTATCTTCTGTTTTTACATTTATATCATTAGAGTCACTTAACGTTACAAGAAGATTTAACATTCCATCGGATGTATTGATTCCTTTAATCTTTCCATAATATGTATAATATTCAATATCAGACATCATTATCCTCCTTGATAAAATTTAATATTTCACTTTTTTCATTTTTAATTTTATTTTCTAAAACTGCTTTTTCAATTTTATGAAGTAATTCATTAATCCAAGGTCCTTGAGGCTTATTTATATATTTAATCAAATCATTAGCATTTACTTTTAAATCTTTTTTAGAACTTATAGGTAATGCTAGTTTTGTTTTAACTAATTCATCAAAATTAGTATTTCTATTATCAACAAAGGCTCTTATTTTATCAGCAAGAATAATTGTATCCAAATCATATTTGTATAAATTTAGATTTGTGAATCCTTCTTTTGCAAGAAATGCCGCATCAAAATAAAGTCTTTTTTTATTATTAGCTACCTTAAATTCATATCCCGTATTAATATATATTGATATCGCAATTATATCATCTATGCTTGGTCTAACATTTGAGTTTATAACATATTCTATGACCTTATTTATTTTTAAATAATTTAAAACACTCGTTTTAATTAAATAAGACAATGCTTTTTTATAATGAGCAAATTTTAATATTTTAGTTAATTCATCAAAAATCCTTTCGTCACTTAAATAGGTGACATATTTAGCTGAGGCTTGCATCCCTTTAAACGTACTATCTTCAATATCAAAATTAAGTTTACTAACTAAATAACAGCCTCTAAAGATTCTTAATACGTCTTCATCAAAACGCTTAAAAGGATCCCCAATTACTCTTACAAGCTTATTTTTAATATCTAATAGTCCATCGCATAAATCGATAATTTTGCCTCTTGAGTCTAATGCCAAAGCATTAATTGTAAAATCTCTACGTTTAAGATCTTCCTCAAGATTTTCTACTATTTTTGTAACTGGATGTCTATGATTAATATACTCAATATCAGTTCTAAATGTTGTAATTTCAAATTCATAACCTTCGTACATAACTTTGCATGATAAATATTTATTAGCAGTAGAGTCAATTGTTTTAAACAAATGATTTAGATCATCAGGTAAAGCATTTGTTGTTATATCGATATCATTTGACTTAATATTAAGTAGTGTATCTCTAACATAGCCACCTACAATATATGCCGAAAAACCATTTTTTTCTAGTTCTTTAACTATATTCAAAGCAGCAATATATTGTTCCATATTTCACCTCAAAAAACAAGAAAGCCCGAAGACTTTCTTAATTAATCTTTTAAAAAGCAACCAAGACCAATTGCATTAGGGCCAACATGGCAGCCTACTACAGGAGAGCATGGAGATTCAATTATATTTTCGATTCCAAGCTTTTCTTTTATTGTTTCTAAAAAGAACTCTTTTAGTTCATCTCCTGTATATACAATAAATGCTTCAAATTTATGTCCAGCTGTATATTCCTTGAAATGATCACAAACAGCTTCTAATGCTTTCTTAGTGGTACGAATTTTTTCAATTGCTTGAATCGAACCGTCCTCACATAATCCAAGTAATGGTTTAATCTTTAAATACTTACCTAAAAAACCGGCTGCACCAGAAAGGCGGCCATTTTTTACTAAGCATTCAAGTGAATCAACTGCAAACATTAAAAAGTTTCCATTTCGCATTTGCTCAAGTTTTTTTAAAATATCCTCAGTTGGAATATTTTCTTCAATCATTCTAGCAGCTGTAAGTGCAAAATATCCTTCATTTAAGCAAACTGTCTTTGTATCAAAAGGATATATCTTAATTTTATCCTCAAGCATTTGAGCACATTGACAAATACCATTATAAGTTCCTGATAATTTAGAAGAAATAGTTGTTACAATAATTTCATCATAACCTTCATTAGCATAATTTTCAAATATTTCCATTAACTCACCGATTGAAGGTTGACTTGTTTTAGGAACCAAATGCTTGTCAGCAGTCATTTTAGCATAAAAATCTTCAGCTTTTATTTCAGTACCATCGGCTAAAAGCTCTCCGTCCATATCTATTTTAATACGAATTGTATCTATATGTTCATTATGTTCATAGTAATCTAAACAACCCGTAGATGTTGTACACACTAACCGTTTTGACATAATCTATCACCCTATTTCAAATTATATCATTATAATTTGTTTTTTTCAATATTCTTTTATTTTGAATGTTTTAGATGAAAATATGATATAATCAGCTTGGTGATTTAATGAAAACAATTAAGACTACATGCATAAATGAAATTATAATTAACAAATCAATTTTTATAACAACTCTCTTTCGAGTTAATTCTATAGATGAAGTAAACACTTTTCTTGCACAAACGCGTAAAAAGTATTATGATGCAACTCATAATTGTTACGCATATATTTTAGGTCAAAAGGCTGAAATTCAAAAAGCCTCTGATGATGGAGAACCTCAAAAAACAGCTGGAATGCCTATGCTCGATGTATTAAAAAAACGTGAATTGACAAATATTTTAGCCATTACAACTAGATATTTTGGTGGTATTTTACTAGGTTCAGGAGGATTAATTCGTGCTTATTCTTCTAGTGTATCCGAAGCTTTAAACAAAACCAATATTTACACATTTCTTGATTACGAAAGAATTAGTGTCAAGATTTCGTATCCTTCATATAATATCATTGAAGGATATTTAAAAAAATATACTATTTTCAAAATAGAATATAGTGATATTGTACGTATTGAGTTAGGTATTGAGCCCAGAAATGTTTCTAGTTTTAAAGAAGAAATTACAAATTTGACAAATGGTCGCTTAAATCTTTCTTCTTTGGGAATTCAAGTGGAGGAAATTTTAACAGAGCATAATGAATCTTAGTTGATTGTCCTCCTCTAATATGTCTTACCTTTTTATTAAAGGCTAAAAGTTCGCATACTTTTTCATATAGTTCTTCGTTTATTAAAGGTAATTTTTCTCTTAAATCTTTATGTACAGTTGATTTTGAATACCCTATCCTTTTAGCTACATCTCTTACCGTTGTATTATTTTCTAATATCATATTTGCCATTTCTAATACTCTATTTCTTATTTTACTATCCATAAGATATACACCTCTACTATATCTTATGGATTTTTCTTTCTTTCATTCAAAAAAGAAATAGCAAATTTGCTATTTCTCAATTTTTGTATCTTCAAGTTTAGAAACTTCTTCAAGAGTCAAACCAAAAGTATTTTCAGGATCTACGTATTCACCATTAACTTTCACTTCAAAAGTCATATGAATAGAAGCCTCATCATCAAATACATTTTTACCAGCAACCCCTATAGTACTTCCTTTTTTCACTTCATCATTTAGCTTTAAAGAAGTTGATGCAAGTGATGAGTAATATGTAATAACATTATTATCGTGAGTAATTTCCACAATCGTACCATACGAATCACTCTTACTAATTCCAGTTACTTTTCCATCATATACAGCATATACATCAAATGCTTCATCATTACTTTTGTGATATGTTAAACCTGTTGATTCATAGGCTTTGTTTTCACTTATAATAACAGCAGTTTTTAATACATCATTCGACTTTGTCATATCATAATAAACTCTAATGATATCAATTCCTTCACCTGCGGGATAACCAAATGTGATTTTAATTTCTTCTGGGCTTGTAGGTTGATCTACAGTACCATCATCTGTTAAAGCAGGCTCAGGTTTATCTACATCAATTGGAGAATCATCCTCCTTAAGAGCAATACTAGAAATAATCATAACAGCTGTAAATACAAAAGCAAGAACACCAATAAAAATTAATAATTCTTTCTTCTCGACGAAAAACTGTTTAACCTTTTCCTTCATTGTTTCACCTCAATTTTAGTATTATCTAAAATTAGGCAATTATACAAAAATTTACAATTAATTTTTAGAAGGAATAATTACATCGACAAGTTTGAATATGCCTTCAGTTGTAAGATATGATAAAACAAATATTAGCAAAAAATAGCATAGTCTAATTTCTCTTATTTTACCCTGAGGAAATAATCTTTCAATTCTAAGACTTCTTAGCACTATATAATATAAAAATGCCATTGAACACCAAACAACAATATATACAATATTATAAACCACAATATTTCACCTCTTATATTATGAGATATCTTATTTTACCATAAAATAAAAAAATTGGTAAATTATTAATTCAAATGAATTATCTACCAATTTTTATTAATTAAATATAAATCTAATCTTATAAGCTTCCTGCTTTAGTAGTTCTAATATTATCAAGAAGTTCTTTTTCTTTTTGAGTAAAATCAATATTAGCCTTTCGATTAGACTCAAGTCTTTCACTTCTAATACTCTCTAAATGTTCTAGAGCACTTTCCTTTGAATATCCAATGTGAGCACCTTGAGCAATAACAGTAATTATATTTTCCTTAAATTCAAGCATACCATTAATAATTGCAAGGTACAATTCTTGACCTGGAACAACTAACTTGATATATCCATCAGGGATAACACAAACTAAAGGAATGTGATTTTTCATAATTGCAAACTCACCATCTGCATTTTTTATAACAGCATACGTTATCTCATCATCATATAATTTACCTTGGTGGGTAGATACACTAATTTTCATTACTTATTAGCTTCCTCAATTCGTAATGCCTTAGCTCTTGCATCATCAATAGTACCAACAAGACGGAATGCCTCTTCTGGCATATCATCACAGTTACCATCAAGAATTTCTTTAAATCCTCGAATTGTTTCCTTCACAGGAACAAAGGCACCAGGTACGCCTGTAAATTGTCCACCAATAAACATATTTTGTGATAAGAATAATTTAACACGTCTTGCACGTTTTACTACAAGCTTATCGTCTTCTGATAATTCATCCATACCAAGAATAGCAATAATATCAAGTAATTCATTATATCTTTGAATTAATTGTTGAACACGACGGGCAACTTCGTAATGTTCCTTACCTACAATTTCGGGTGATAGTGCACGAGAAGTTGATGCAAGAGGGTCAACAGCTGGATAAATCCCTTCCTCTGTTAACTTACGAGATAGATTTGTTGTTGCATCAAGGTGAGCAAATGTTGTAGCTGGAGCTGGGTCAGTATAATCATCTGCTGGAACATATACTGCTTGAATAGATGTAATTGAACCATCCTTAGTAGATGTAATACGCTCTTGTAGCTTACCCATTTCGGTTGCAAGCGTTGGTTGATAGCCTACGGCTGAAGGCATACGACCAAGTAAGGCTGAAACCTCAGAACCTGCTTGTGTAAAACGGAAAATATTATCAATGAACAAAAGTACATCTTGATGTTCAGCATCACGGAAATGCTCAGCCATTGTAAGCCCTGTAAGTGCAACTCTCATACGAGCACCAGGTGGCTCATTCATTTGACCAAAACACATTGCTGTTTTAGCAATAACTCCTGATTCTTTCATTTCATGATATAAATCATTACCTTCACGAGTACGTTCTCCTACTCCTGTAAATACAGATATACCACCATGTTCTTGAGCGACATTGTGAATTAATTCCTGAATTAATACTGTTTTTCCTACACCGGCACCACCAAATAGACCAATCTTACCACCCTTAATATAAGGTGCAAGTAAGTCAATAACCTTAATTCCTGTTTCAAGAATTTCAACATTATTTGAAAGATTTTCAAGCTTTGGTGCTTCACGGTGAATAGGCATACGCTTAACATCAGCATCTATGCCTTCGCCATCAATTGGATCGCCAAGTACGTTAAACATACGGCCCAAGGTTTTTTCACCAACTGGTACACTAATCGGATTTCCTGTATTAACAACAGGCATTCCTCTTACAAGTCCATCTGTTGAATCCATTGCGATACAACGAACAACCTTATTTCCAACATGAAGGGCAACCTCAAGAGTCAATTTAATCTCAACGCCATTATTATCATTGGCACTAACATTAACTTTTAAGGCATCGTTTATTTTGGGAAGATTACCGTCTTCAAACTTAACGTCAACAACGGGACCTTTTACTTCAACGATTTTACCGTCCATTATTCTTTACCTCCTATAGCATTAGCTCCACCAATAATATCAATTAACTCAGTTGTAATAACATTTTGACGAGCTCTATTATATAATAATTGTAATTTTGAAATTACTTCATCTGCATTATCAGATGCACTACGCATTGAATTCATACGTGATGAATGTTCACTTGTTTTTGCATCAAGAATGATACCATAAATCATATCCTCAAGATACATTGGAAGCATCATATCTAATGTTTTTTCGATTCCAGACTCATATATATAATCAATATCCTTTACTTCACCATTTAAAGCTGTAATTGGAAGTAATTCAGTTTCGTTAATCTCTTGAGTTAAACTATTAACATAATGATTATAAATAATTACGAGCCTATCAATTGTACCAACAAGATATAAATCAATAATCTTCTCTGCAAGAGGAACTATATCAATAAACATTACATCATCACGAACTAAAATTGGTTCATGATCAATTGTCGGATATCCCTTTTGTTCAATATAAGAAAATCCTTTTCGACCAATTGAAGTAACTATAAATTCATCCTTTGAAGAGTGAGTTTCTAAAGTTTGTTCTAAAGCTTTAAATGTATTAGCATTATATGCTCCAGCAAGTCCTCTATCTGATGTAACAATTAGGTAGCATGTTTTCTTTACATCGCGTTTAGTTAAAAGAGGATGCGAATAATCAATACCAGCTTTTGTTACCACACTTGTAACCATAGAAGCGACACTATTCATAAATGATTGATAATCCTTATATGCTTTTTCAGCTCGACGAACCTTAGACTGTGAAACCATATACATAGCTTTGGTTGTTTGTGCTGTTGATTTAGTTGAATCAATACGTGTTTTTACTTCATGTAAGGAATTAGACATTTTATCACTCCTTAAATGAATTTACGTTTTTCATTTTTAATGAACTCATCAAGCTTAGCCTCATCAGGTAAAGCCTTTGTCTCACGTAAAATTTGACTAATTTCTTGTCCTAGCTTATTTGTATCCATTGAACGATAAAGTTCAGCTTCAAAACGTAAGATATCGTTAAGTTCAATTGTGTCAAGATATCCTTTTGTTAGGGCATAAAGAATCACAGCTTCCTTCTCAAATGGGATAGTTTCATGAAGACCCTGTTTTAAAACTTCAACAGTACGTTTACCACGTTCAAGACGTGCCTTTGTAGACGCATCAAGGTCAGAACCAAATTGGGCAAATGATTCAAGCTCACGATATGATGCTAAATCTAGACGAAGAGTACCAGATACTTTTTTTACTGCCTTTGTTTGAGCCGCACCACCAACACGTGATACAGAAAGTCCGGCATTAATTGCTGGTCTAATACCTTTATAGAAATAATCTGACTGAAGGAATATTTGTCCATCCGTAATTGAAATTACATTAGTTGGAATATATGCTGAAATATCTCCGGCTTGTGTTTCAATAATAGGAAGAGCCGTAATTGAGCCTCCACCTAATTCCTTAGAAAGCTTAGCAGCACGCTCTAGTAGTCTTGAATGTAGATAGAAAACATCTCCTGGATATGCCTCACGGCCAGGTGGCCTATGTAATAGTAAGGACATTTCACGATAAGCTACCGCATGCTTAGATAAATCATCATAAACAATTAAAACATCCTTTCCTTGATACATAAAATACTCAGCAAGAGATACACCTGAATATGGTGCTAAATAAAGAAGTGGACCAGGATTTGAGGCAGATGCACTAACAATGATTGAGTAATTCATTGCATCATGACTCTTTAAAGTTTCATATACAGAGCTTACAGTTGATTCCTTTTGTCCAATTGCAACATAAATACAAATTACATCCTTACCCTTTTGGTTAAGAATTGTATCTACGGCAATACTTGTTTTACCAGTTTGACGGTCACCAATAATTAATTCACGCTGACCGCGACCAATTGGAACTAAGGCATCTAGTACCTTAATACCAGTTTGAAGTGGTGTATCAACGCTTGAACGTTGCATAACACCAGTAGCTTTTTGCTCAATAGGACGATATTCTGTTGATTCAATTGGACCAAGACCATCAATTGGCGCACCAAGTGGATTAATTACACGTCCAATAAAATTATCACCAACAGGAACATTTAAAATTTTACCAGTACATTTTACAATGTCTCCTTCTTTTACTAAAGAAGAGTCACCAAGTAAAATCACACCAACAGAATCTGTTTCAAGGTTTTGAACCATTCCATAAACATCATTAGGGAAAATTAATAGTTCAGATTGCATAGCCTTGTCAAGACCATGAACAATGGCGATACCATCACCAACCTCAACAACAGTACCAATTGTTTCTGTTTTGATATCATCTTTATAAGCTTCTATTTGTTTTTTTATTAAACTTGAGATTTCAGATAAATTGATATTGCTCATAAAGTTTTTCCTTTCATTAAATATTGTTCTTTAATGCTTGAAGCTTACTATTTAAGCTTAAGTCGATTGATTTACCATTTGCAATAACCTTAATACCACCAATAAGCTTTTCATCAATTAAAGGCTTAATACTAATATGCCTACCTCCGTAATATTCAGATAACTTAACTTCAAGATTTTTAATCTGATTATCATCAAGCTTTGAAGCTGAAATTACATCAACAACAAGCATATTATTCTTCTCATTAATTAAATTTGTAAATTCTTCATGAATTTCCTTAATGATTCCAATACGATTATTATCAACTAATACATATAGGAAATCAATAAATGTATCATTCATGCCCTTACATACATTTGTAATACATTCTTTTTTTTGCTTAGATGAGATTCGAGGGTATGTTAAAACCTTCATAAAATCTTCATTTTCATTAATTGCAAGAATTAATGTATTAAATTCACTTTCAATCTCATTAAGCACATTATTTGAAGAGGCTAGTTCAAATATTGCAGTTGCATATTCTTTTGCTAGCATTATTTAGAGGCCCCCTCTATAATTTCATTAACAACCTTAAGGTATTTGTCCTTATCTACTTCATGTTCAAGAATTTTAGATGCTGCTTCAAAAGCAGTATTTACAATCATCTCTTGAATTTCGTGTTGCTTATTTTTGATTTTTTGATCAATTTCAATTTGTGCAGCATTAACGCGATATTTAGCCTCAGCCTTTGCTTGATTAATAATTTCATCACGTCTAGCATTTGCATCCATTTCAGCACTATCTAAAATAGACTTAACCTCAATTTGTGCTTCTGCCATTTGCTTTTTAAGTTCTGCTTCAATAGCTTTAGCATTTTCATTTGCTGCATGAGCTTCTTCAAGTTCTTTATCAGCTTCTGCACGTTTTTGCTCAAGCATCTTAGTGATTGGTTTCCATAATAGGAACCTAACAAGCAAAAAGATAATTAATGTTGAACAAAGTTGAACACCTAAATCAACAGCATAAGTAGCAATATTAGACAAACCATTAGCACCTAGAGGCCCTAAGCAGCCATTAACGAAATCAGAAATATCATTAAGGACATCGCTCAACTCCAATATGTTCATAATTTTGTCTCCTTATTTTTTTTATTTTTTGCTTATTACTTTGACATACACATAATAGCAATGATTAAACCATAAAGACCAGTAGTTTCTGCTACTGCTTGACCAATAATCATTGTTACAGTAATCTTACCAAAAGCTTCAGGTTGACGGCCTACTGCTTCAACAGCCTTTGCTGCAGCCATACCTTCACCGATACCTGAACCTACACCAGTAAATACAGCGATACCAGCACCTACAAATTGCATACCACCAGGGTAGTCTACCAAAAAGTTAATTACGTTTAATAATTGTGTTAAAATTGTTGTTAAAATTTCCATTTTATTTTTCTCCTTAATTAATTATAAATTTTTTCGCTATCATCAATCTTCATAGAAGTGAAGATTATCGTTAACATTATAAATACAAATGTTTGAATGACTCCTGACATCAAGTCAAAGTATCCATTAATAAACGGCATAAATGGGATAGCAAACCATCCAGCCGATCCGACAATAAGCTTAGAAATAACACTACCAGAAAGTAAGTTTCCTGTTAAACGTAGTGTAAGCGATAGTGGAAGTGCAAACTCGCTAATAATATTAATTGGAATAAACAAGAATGCTAACCACCATACCGGTCCAACAAAGCTCTTAAGGTAACCACCTAAACCTAAAGATACAATTCCCGTGATTTGGATAATAAAAAATGTTGTTATACCAAATGCGAAATTAATTACAATATAGGTTGTCGGGGTTGTTTGACAAAAGATTGCTGATATATTAAGTACAAATAAGTATATCGCAACAGTGAGGAAATACGGAGCATATGTTTTCCATCTTTTACCTATGTTTGTCTTTGTAAAATCATTAATGATTGACACAATCCAAACAATCGGCACAAGCCATAATGGTGTTTTCTTTTTAGGATCGACCCTTCTAATTAATAGCCCTAGAATAATGATTATAATTGCTAAAACAAGAGTAACTATAAGCATTGATTTCATCTGCTCATTGAAGTTAAATATACTAACTGTATTAAATAAACCCGACAAAATGTCCGATAATAAGAGCGACTTCATTCATTTTTCACCTTACCTTTCATAACCAAAACAACGGTTAAAAGTATTATTTTCACAAGACTATAACCGATGAGGGTTGCCCATACATTAAACTTAGGTGCTTCACTATTAAAAATATATTGATCTGTTATTATCATCGCAAAGATAGCAGTAAATAATATAATTCTTAATATATAATATAAAACGTTAACCTTAACTGATTTATTATATGGATTCAAAGCATTCTTTTGAATATGTTTTGAGCCTTTAACCATTAAACCCAAATTAAGAAGTGCCGTCATAATACCAATAACATAGCTTATTGACCATGCACTTCTTATCGATTTATTTAATGTAAAAAATAAGATTAACCAACCAATCAAACCACAAATCCAAGATATAGGTGCAACAATTGCAGCGAGTTTATGTGTCTCGTCCATTTTTATCACCACCTAGATTAAGTTTTAATAAGACAATTATCATTGATGCTATACCTATTAATCCGCCAACAACAGCAAGTATAATCGGCCATGGACTATTTTTATTGATTTTATAACCAATAAAAAATCCCAGACCAATTAATACTAAAATAGTTATAAATCCTTGTGTTATAACAGAATAAAGTTTAGCAAATTCTGTATTATTTTTCATTATTTTGTACCAAATAAACGGTCTCCACAATCGCCAAGACCTGGAACAATATAACCATGTTCATTTAATTTTTCATCCAAAGCTGCTGTATATATATCAACATCAGGATGAGCTTCTAACAATGCCTTTATCCCTTCTGGTGCAGCAACTAGTCCAACATAACGAATATTATTTACCCCACGCTTTTTTAACATATCAACAGCAGCAATAGCACTACCACCTGTTGCAAGCATTGGGTCAACTAATAAAACAATCGATGACTTAATATTATCAGGAAATTTTGCATAATATTCATGGGGAGCTAAAGTCTTTTCATCACGATAAAGTCCAATAAAGCCAACTTTAGCTGATGGAATAATTTCTCTTATACCATCAACCATGCCAAGACCAGCTCGTAGGATTGGTACAA
The DNA here is from genome assembly GCA_001916215.1 of Clostridium sp. CAG:307_30_263. GTDB lineage: Bacteria > Bacillota_I > Bacilli_A > Acholeplasmatales > Anaeroplasmataceae > CAG-307. Next base: position 28,309 of record MNRZ01000003.1, on the reverse strand, counting down.
TAACAATATCACTTGCTAAAGTTTTTTGAACTGTTTTACATATAGGGGTTTCAATTTCAATATCCTTAAGAGGAAAATCTCTTGATATTTCATAGGCCATTAAACTTCCAATTTCTTGAACACATTGATAAAAATCTTTAGTTTTGGTTTCTTTTTGTCTGATTTGCGTCATCTTATGTTTAATAAGAGGATGATCAATAATTGTAATTTTTGCCATTCTATTCCTCCTCAATCATACTAATACGACGCTTATGTCTTTCACCATTTGAAAATGGTGTAGCAAGCCAAATATCAGCAATTTCTTTTGCTCGATCATATGAAACATTCTTTTGTCCTAAAGCTAAACAATTTGTATCATTATGCTCACGAGTCAAGCGTGCAGTCGTAACATCTGTTACAAGTGCACATCTAACACCTTTGACCTTATTTGCAACAATCGACACACCAATACCTGTAGAACAAATAACAATACCTCTATCACATTTCTTATCTCTTACAGCTTCTGCCACTTGCTTAGCATAAACAGGATAATCACAAGAATCATATGTATAAGTGCCTACATCTGTTATTTCGTGGCCTTGCTCTTTTAAATATGTAATTAACACATTTTTTAAATCTAAGCCACCATGGTCACAACCAATATACAATTTCATGAATATTTCACCTCTTCTTACTATTTTCCATTTTATATTATAACGCACTTTCATTTTTTTTACAATAATTGTCGATCTTAATAGAATACGTTTTCATTAAACATTTTTTTCATTTTGTCAAAAATTTATACACAATATAAAAAATGTCTACTAATTAAAGTAGACAAATTTATTATTCTCTTGAAATTGATGAAACATTAGTTGCTTCTATTTCTTTTTCAAGTCCATTATCTAAAGTAACATTCTTTAAAACAACATCTTCAACGTTGTAAAAAATTAAACCTCGATTAGACATGGCCTCAAGTCCAGTCATCATAGCAGGTACACCCTCTTTTGGATTTTGTGCATAACTAAAATCTACATTTTCAATCGTAATCTTCTTAATAGGCATTTCTGGAAGTCCATAAAATGCACCTGCAGCTACATTAACGTTTGTACAATTAATATTTTTGAAATGGAATTCACCTAAATATGGTGTTCTATCATCAACTGGTAATTTTTCCTTAGACCAAACGTATTCACTCTTTCCATCCGGATCGCAAAAATAAAACATATTAATAACAAGTGGAGTTAAAACATTAATCATCTTAATATTTTCAAATAGAATACCATCTATAATAGCATCTTTACCACGACCTCTTCTTGTTTTAATGCGAAGTCCACGATCAGTCCCATTAAAAATACATTTAGTTACGTTAATGTTTTTAATTCCGCCTGCCATTTCAGAGCCAAGTACAACCGCACCATGTCCAAAATTCATTGAGCAATTTCTAATGTTGAAATCAGATGATGGCTTTTTATACTTTCTTCCCATGTAAACCTTACCTGATTTAATTGCGATGCAATCATCACCAACTGAAAAATGAACACCAATTATATCTACATTTTTACAAGATTCAGGATCACAACCATCTGTATTAGGTGAGATTTTTGGAGAAATTAATTTCATATCAATGAAACGAATATTATTTGAAAAATAAGGATGTAAATTCCATGATGGAGTATTTGTAACAGTTACACCTTCAAAAGTTATATTTGAGCATCTAACTAAAAATACACCCCTTGGTCTCCAGGCGATGCGTTTCGTTCTAATGTCAACCCACCAATCACCATTTTGAGCATTTCCATCAATAATTCCTTTACCAATAATATTTACATTTGATACTTCAATACCTGTAATAATACTTGCGAAGCAATCAAGTGGATTACCTTCCCATGAGCCTAAATTATAATCATCAGATTCATCAGTAAGTAGGGTCATTCCTGGTAGGATTGGATACTTATTTCTATCAGTATTTCCAAGTAAATGGGCTCCTTCTTGAAGTTCAATAGTAATATCACTCTTTAAAAATAAAGGTAAAACCGAATATGTTCCTCTTGGAATTAATACACGTCCATTTTTTGGGCAAGCATTAATGCAAGATTGTATAAATAGTGTATCATCAGTTACTCCATCACCTTTAGCCCCAAAACGCTTTACATCCAATGTAACATATTCTGACTTTGTTTCAAATTCAATAATTGTAGACTCATCTTGGCTTTTGATTTCAACTTTATATTTAGTCTGAGGATGTAAATCGTAAATTGAAACGACATTTAATTGACAACCTTCAATATAAATCTCCCCATTTATATAAACATTATACAAAGAATCATTATAGTAAGGAAGGTCATTTTGAAGTTCAAATGTAGCACTTCTTTGACCTAAATAAATTATATTAGCATTCATCATTATCTTCCTCTTCTTTCTTAATATTTGCAGCACTTATAATTGCTTGAGCTTTCTTCTCTTGTTTATAAAATTTATATTTTTTTATACCTTTAATAATTAAGTTCTTAATTAAAACTGCAATACCATCATAAAATATAAACACAAATCCAGCTGTAATAGGTTCAATTGCCGGTACCTCTGGTAATGCAAATAAATTTATAATCAGATGATGATATGCAAGAAAATACAATGTACCATACATTGGAAACATTATTACAAATCCGTATATAATATGCAAGAATAATGATAATACGCCCTTTTTATTAATAATGTATTGTTTATATGTATCATCTCTACTATTTCGCATTAATCTAACTAAATTTTTTACAATATATTCTAATAATAATGCAAGACCAAAGGAAATCCATATATAATATTGGATTGGAGAATTTGCAGAATCAGGATTAACTAGTGGATTAGCGTTGCCAAAAAAGAAAAAGGCAGCAGCTGCTGCCCAATATTTTAGCAGAAGAATTTTAATCCATGATGGAATTTTAGCAAGCTTATCCGTTTCATAGGGATTAGCACCCTTAAATTCTTCTTTTTTCTTCATATTACATTGTTTCCTTTTTATAATTCTTATCAATGAAGAAGAATGAACCAATAGTCCCAACTAATGCAAATAAGCATGAAATAATTACTGTAATAAATGAAATAATACAGTCACTATGAGAACTTAAAGCTGAAACAAGCTCTCCATTAGAATTTGGCATTTTAGAAACAATAAATGCTCTACACCATAAAATACCACATACTACAAGAATTGCAGTACAAATTGTGGCCCAAATTGAAGATTTTAAATTTCTTTTCTTGATAACACCAAATGCCCAAGCTACATTTAAGCATCCAGCCATTTCAAGAACAAACATTTGGAATCCTGTAGATGTATAATCACTGCTTAAATAGAAAGAAGCACTTATATGAGTTGAAAGCATAAATCCGATTAAAATAGCTGGAATCATTAAGCATAATCCAAAAATTATATTTGGATTTTCACTTATTGATCTTTTAATATCATATCCGATATTTTTAAAATATGCCTTTAAAGATTTTAACTTTGTTTTTAAAAAGCCTTCTTTTTGATTAATAGAGTTTGTTTCAACAGCTTCTTTTGATTCAACTGCTTCAACATTTTCAATGTTTTCTTTATTATTTTCCATATTAAACCTCCTATTAATCATTAATTCTCATTTCAGTTTTAATATCAAAGAAATGAACCTTTGACATATCAAAGCAACAAGTAATATTCTTACTTATAGCTTCATCTCTACCATATACCTTAGCAATACAACGTTCTGTACCGATGTTACCATAAACAAGATTATAAGCACCTAAATGCTCTTCGTACTCAAAATCAAGTGTGAATTGAGCATTTGAATTGTTAGCTAAAGATTCATCATCCATATAAACATAATCAGGACGAGAAGCCATTACTACTTCCTTGCCAACATATCCTTTTGCTTTAATATCCTCAAACATTTCATTTGTAAGCATAACTCTTGTTTCTGATGCTGAATGGTTAAAAAAACCTTCTTCATCAATAACACCATGATAGAAATTCATTGGAGGTGTTCCAATGAAACCGGCAACGAACAAATTAACAGGTTTATCAAACATCTCTTTAGGTGTTGAACATTGTTGAATATAACCATCCTTCATTACAACAATACGAGATGCAAGAGTTAATGCCTCAATTTGATCGTGAGTTACATAAATAAATGTCTTCTTTAAATCATGATGAAGTTGTGATAACTCTTTACGCATTGAAGCACGTAATTTAGCATCTAGATTAGATAGAGGTTCATCAAGTAGATAAACAACGGGGTTACGAACAATTGCACGTCCTACCGCAACACGTTGACGTTGACCACCTGATAATTGTTTTGGCTTACGATTTAAATAAGGAATAAGACCTAGCATTTCAGCTGCAGCCATAACTCTCTTATGAATTTCATCAGAATCAATCTTACGAATCATTAAAGAGAAAGCAAGATTGTGATAAACGCTCATATGAGCGTAAAGTGCATAGTTTTGGAATACCATTGCAATATCACGGTCACGTGGAGCTAAATCATTACAAAGCTTACCATTAATCCAAAGCTCTCCTGAAGTAATTTCCTCAAGACCAGCAATCATACGAAGCGTAGTTGATTTTCCACAACCAGATGGGCCAGCCATAACTATAAACTCGCCATCTTTAATATCAAGATTAAAATCAAAAACAGCTTGAGCACCATTTGGATAAATCTTATTAACATTTTTTAAACTAATAATATTATTTTGAGTTTCCATATAATCCTCCTACTACTTTTTGATTGAATCAAGATATGCGTTTAATTTCTTTTGTTTTGTATATCCAATAATACCAGCTGAAATAAAACATGCAGCAGCACAAACAAGAATGATCATCAATAAAATTCCACGAAAAATACCATTATTCCATAAATAACCAGTTCCGATAATTGCAGTACCATCAGAATTTAGGGTTCCCATAATTGTAGCGCCTAAAGTATCTTTATATTGAGCTTTAGCAGAGTCAAATGTATTCGCAAAATTTTCAGGAGTTGCGCCATTCATCATTGCCATAAATTTAGAGTAATTAACAATCAAAATTAATGGATAAACAAAAATTCTTGCAACACAAATACCACCTAATCCATACATATAGAATGAGTATTTTTTTGAATACGTTTTTACTTTTTCAGATGACAAAAAACCAAATAAAAATACTAAAATATTTATTAAAACAATAAACAATGTAAGAATAGAACTAGGTGCAACCGAATTTAATCCGATAAACATAGCAACTAAACTAAGAACAATTCCACCTAAACCTAACTTATAAGAAATACTGTTATTGTTATATCTCATCTTCTCAAGTTGAAGATTTTCATATTCTTGATCGATATTAGTCATTAATAACAGCCTCCTTATTAGTAGATTTGTTTGAATCCTTATACTTTAAAATAGTATAAGCAATTAATCCACCACATAAAATAATGAATATAACCGGTATTATAATTCCAATTAAGCAATTTGAAGAAGTAAATTCAGGGAAACTAACAGCAGCACCAGTGGCATTACTTATTTCATAATATAAATCAATATCTTTCTTAACATAATTTAATTTTGACATTAAACTAGATGACATAATAATTGTGATAATTGATAAAACAATTCCAATGCCACCAGTTACAACTCCAGAAACAAGATTTGAAATATAATATTTTCTTCTTGAAAAACATCCTGTAATACCACAAATAGCAGTTAAAACTAACATTAAACAGCCAGTATAAAAAATCAAATTATTAACATTTTGAATCATAAACCAAAGATTACGATAATATTCAACACCTTCAGCATTTGACGCAAAAGTCATACTTGCCATATTTGTTACAGTTGTTGGAAACAATAAACCGCTAATAAGATTATCAACACTACCAAATGTTTCAGTCATAATTACTTTAGTATTTGGTTGTCTATAAGAAACACGAATTAGGTCTGTTAAAGTTTTCCAAAAACTTTCATATTCTACTGTTTTTTGAGCCTTTAAGAAAGTCCACGAAGAGCTTACAAAGCATAAACTACCAATTATAAATGCAGCAGATGCAACTAAAAAAATGTAAAAAACAGTTTTCTGGATGGATATTTTGTTTAAAAATTTCATTATTTTCCTCCATTAATTAACAATATTAAGGAGAGGGATTTCTCTCTCTCTCCTTAATAAAGAGTATTTAGATTATTTTCTATAATATGCTTCTTGACAAGCTTTTAGGTAAGTATTGTTAACTCTTTCAAATAATCCTTTGAATGAATCAAATGAACCAGTAACAGCTGTTACATTAGTACCTGACTTACCTTCGATAATCCAATAGCAATATACAACCTTACCATTTGCACTTGAATCATCTTTCCAGAAATTATCAACAGTAGTATTAGCAGCTTCATTTTGAATAGCTGTTGTATCTGCAGCAGTTAGAGAAAAACCAGTAGGAACTGAATAATAGAATAAATTAGTTTTATGAGAACCACCATCAGTTCTTGCTACAACCATACCACCGGCAGTGATTGCATTATTAATCTTTTGAAGAGCATCTTGAGCCTTTTGAGATAATGTAACTTGTACATCATTACCAGCTGAACGAACATGACCAATACCTTGAGTTGAACCAACATACTTACGAATAAAGTTATTCCAGTTAGCCTTGAATGAATCTGAAGATGAACCATCACCATAAGATTTGTTAATAACTTTTTCAGACCATTTAACACAAGGAGAACCATTTACATTAAAAGTACCTGCACCAGCAACTCGGTTTAAATGTTCATCATATTCTGTTACAGCTGTACGATAATCTGTAGTATTAGGACCATAATCTTGAAGGTCAGCACCTTCTGGACACCAAATATAATCTGCGACTTTACATGCATTATCAACATCAGCAGTTTTTGGAATTGACCAACCATTAGTTTTTAAAGAACGATTGTCTTCTGAGAAGTGGAAGTATCCTGTTGAATTATCACCATCATCCCACTTAACAACAGCAGGGAGCATTGGAATTAAGTTAGATGCAGATTTATCTGGGCCTTGAACATCTTGATTTGATGCTGATGAAGTTGTAGCGTAATCATAAAGTGAGAATACGTTACCAGCTTTAATACAATTTGAACGCCATTCAGTCTTAACTTGATCTCCATATCCTTTAATAAATGTAGATGGGAAGAATCCTTCATTATAAAGAGCATTCATACGGTCTAAATTATCATATGTACTTAATTCAGTTCTTGCATCATGAAGTTTACCGTCAGAATCAAAATAAAGCTTACCAGACTCTGCAGAAACTCCACGTTGTCCCCAAATATTCATAAATTCAGCCATTTGTTTCAAACGATTGCCTTCACCTGTACGAGGAACAAACGCATACATTGTTTTTTGTTTACCATTAGTTAAATATGAAGCATTATTAACAACACAACGCATTAAAGCAATTAAATCATCTGCATTATAACATGCATATTGAGAAGTAAAGATTTCAGATCTCTTTGAATATAATTTTCCTGAGCCAATATTAGCACCATAAACATCATCAATATGTTGTCTTAAAACCTCAGCATAAGACTTACCATTTTTAGTTGATAATTCATTTTGCTTTGTAATAACTGACTTAGTATAGTTAACTGTAACGGTCTTATTATCACCTAAATTTAAAACTTCATTAGACATTGATGGAACAGCTGCTTGGAAACCACCAACATTATTACCAACTGCGGCAGCTTCGTTCATACCATTAGTATTATCACTATCAAGAATCTTTTCAATATATTCTGGATTCATTAACCATACTTTTTCAACATTATTTAAACCGTCAAAATAAGGTAAAAAATAAACCTTACCATCTGCTGCCTTCATTGAGTTCCACATGGCTCCCTCATATCCACCTTGAGAATCTAGCCAAATCTTAAAGTTAGGTAGTTTACCTTCATCAATCAATGAACCAATATCTTGAAGCTTACCACTATTTGCAGCAGCAGTGTATCCATTACTTGAACCCATTCCATCGACCATTATTAAGTCAATTCCGCCAAAGCCTTTTTCATTGTAGTTTTTCCACTCAGTTTTGGCATCAGCAAAATCAACTGCAGTTTTATCTACTATTGTACCATTTAAATTTTTAGCAATTTCAGACCAAGTTGGTAATAAATTACCTTTTACAAGTGATTCTCCACCGATACCTGTTACTTGAGAAGTTCCTTGATAAGAAGGTGTAAAATGATATCCTGAATTGGTATAATGAACAGATAATTCAACTGTTCCATTATTTAAGTCACCTTTTACATATTCATTACTAGCCGTAGGACCTCCGCCAGTTGAGCCTGTAGGATTGTCACCTTTTTTACAAGATGCAGTTGTGATTACAGCACCAATTAAAGCAGATGCTGCTAAACATTTTAAAACTTTTTTCATTTTGTTTTCTCCTTTTTCATTCTTTTTTTCTATTCTTTAACTCCACCAAGATTTACACCTGCAGCAAAATATTTTTGCATTTGAGGATATAAAATCAAGATAGGAATGATAGAACATACTATCATCGCAAATTTCCATGAATTTTGCGCATAATTTGTAACATCTATGCCAGTATCATCAGACGCATTAATGATATCTCTCATATATACTTGTAAAGGTTTATCTTCATCCTTAGCAAGTAATAAAGCAGCCCAATAATATCCATTCCAACGAGACAATGCATAGAACATTGTTACAGTTGCAATTGATGATTTTGACATAGGAATATAAATTTTTGTTAACAATTGGAATTCTGTTGCACCATCAATTGTGGCAGCTTCTTCAATTTCAGAAGGAACACCTTTAAAACCATTTCTTAACAAAATAACATTAAATGCATTAAAACCAAGTCCAAAGATAAAACCATATTTATTATCAATTTTTAAATCTTTGAAGTTTTGATATGTAGCAATTAAACCAGCATTAAACCACATAGTGAAGGTTAAAAGGAAATTAAATCCTCTTCCCCACATTAAACGAGATTTAGATAATGCATAAGCACCTGTTATTGCAATCAACATTGATATCAAAGTACCATAGAATGTCAAGAATAATGTGTTACAATATGCAAGCCAGAACATTTTGTTAGTGATAACAGCCTTAAATGCAGCAAGATCAATTCCAATATGGCCATTAACAATTGGCCACAATATTACACTACTAGAATCACCAGCAGCTTTATCAGAAAGTGCTACCGCTAGACAATAAATTAAAGGGTAAACACACATCAATGCAAATATTGTAAGAACAACATATGCAAAGATTTTAAAAATAATTTCACTTTTATCAAGTCTTTTCATATATTCCTCCTAGAATAGTGCAGTATCAGATACACGTCTTGAAATGGCATTTGCACCAAGTACTAAGCACATCGCAATTAATGAATTGAATAAATCCGCCGCAGTACCTAACATGTAGTTAGTTGTTGTACCATCACCTTGTTGTTGTCTATATACGAATGTTGAAATAACATCAGCTGTTTCATATGAAGCAGGTGTATATAATAACATAACCTTCTCATAACCAATATTAAGTATTTGTCCAATACGCATAATTAACATAATTGATAATGTAGGAGCCATACTAGGTAGTGTTACATATCTAATTTGTTGCAATTTACTTGCACCATCAATCTTAGCAGCTTCATAATTTGTAGGGGAAATTGCTAGCACAGCTGCGAAATAAACAATTGAACCATAACCTGAAGCTTCCCAAATACCTGAAATTTGATATACAGGTCTAAAGAATTTATATGTTTGAAGAATATTTTGACCAGGTGTAATCCAGTTAAACGCAAGAAATATTTGAGTTAATAAGCCATTTGAACCAATAGCCTCTTGTCCAGCACTATTTCCTTGTACATTACACCATAATGTAATAATAGAAGTTGTTACAACTGTTGACAAGAATTTTGGAAGATATGTACATACTTGTAGTACTGAACGATATCCATATGACTTTATTTCACTAAATAATAGTGCTAAGAAAATTGGAATAGGGAATCCAAATACAAGACCATACATACTATTAACAAATGTATTACGTAATGCTCGCCAGAAATCATTGTTTTGGAATAATTGCTTAACATACATCAATCCAAACCACGAATCGTTCATTACTGTTATACCTTCATCATTAAATTTAAACGCTTGTAAAACACCTTTTATTGGAAGGTATTTGAACATAAACATAAAAATTAAAAGTGGTAAAAGTAGCAAATATAGACGCCAATCCTTAAGAAGCTCTTTCCCAACACGTTTCCATTTCGTACGTTCTAGTTCTTCAACTATTTCTTCGCTTGTCTTTGTTGCATCCAAAGTCATAGCCACACGCACCTTTCTTTTTTTACTTTTCATTATAATATTTTCGCTCATTTTCTCTATCTTCTTTTTGCTCAATAAGCCTAGTTTTTACATCATACAAAACATCTTGTTTTGCTAAAAGAAGAGTTCCTACTAACAATATCACATATCCAAAAGCATTATATAATAGCATACCAAGAACTCTTGCGCCAAAATCTTTAATGCTAAAGCTTCCACCTGAAATTAAATTACCAAGTGCAGAATACATAACACATATTATTAGGTTAGTTAAAATGATTGTTCCTACCATATTTACAGTTGTGATTTTATCTTTGTAGATGTTTTTTATTCCTTTATTTTTATACCACACAAGTGCTACTGTCACCGACAATGTTGCAACCATTGTGAATAAAAAGCTAAGCCAATCATAGGTCTGTCTATAATTTATAGCTGGAATTGCAAATCTACCCATAATAAAATTTGCTAAAGTATTAATAGGAATGACAATGATACCAATCCAACCCCATCTTGTTATTGCAACTAAAGCTAGCAACATTCCAATGACAGGAAAAGGTCTAATATTCGGAATAAACATATTAACGCATAATGTAGTTAATAGTTCGATGCCAAATGCAAGAATTGATATCATTGCTAAATCAACCACACGATATGTTTTCAGTTTCATCCTTACAGCTGTTCCTTCCTTTTGACTTTCGTCATTTTCTAAGTATCATTTTAAAGATAAAAAACAAAATAAGCGGCCAAATTTAAATTCATAGCACACACATATGAACGCCAAAAAAGCACACAAACAACACTTTGCTTTTTATACATTTCCTATTTTAACACTTATGAAAACGCTAGTCAACTACTTAATGAAAACTTTTCATAAATTTTGTAAACGCTTTTTTGCATTTTTTTAAGATATTTTTAAGTTGAAGTTTCACTTTGTTAATTTTTTTTATCTTATTAAATATTCATTTAGTTCTAAATAATATTAAAAATTGATAACTTTAAGAATATATTAACTATAAGAGTTAATTTTTCCACACATTATTAATTATTTATGATATCATTTAAAAAATCGAGGTGTTTTATATGGAATTATATCTAAATAATGAACAAAGCCTAAGTGATGTTTTAAAAGATGCTCGTGATGGTGATATTATTCACTTAGCTTCAAGGGTATATTATGAAAAAATTAAAATCACTATTCCTAATTTAACTATTATTGGACATAACTCATCAATTGAATATAAAGATTATTATAATAAAATAGGAAAAGATAATAAAGAACTTCTTACAGTAAGAACCTATACAATAATGGCTGAAGCTTCAAATATTACTTTAAAGGATTTAACAATTAAAAATCTATCAGTTCCTAATAGAACCTATGGTCAAGCAGTTGCTCTTCATGTTATAGGTGATAATTTCAAAGCTATTAATTGTAACATTTTGGGTGCTCAAGACACTATTCTAGCTGGTCCAATCCCATATGATTTAACAATTAGATACAAAAACTTACTTTCAAGCGATGAATTAACTCAAAATAAATCACACCAACTATATGACCATTGTTATATCGAGGGTGATGTCGATTTTATTTTCGGATGTGGTATTTGTTTTTTTAATGAATGTGAAATACATTCTATTGGAAAAGGATATATTTGTGCTCCTTCTCACCCTAAAGATTATAATTATGGTTTTGTTTTTTATAAATGTAATTTAACTGGTTCTGATGAAATAACTAATCAAGTTTATTTAGGACGTCCATGGCGCGATTATGGACAAGCAGCTTTTATTAGTTGTAAAGCTTCTTCTCACATTAAGCCTGAAGGATATCACTATTGGCAAGAATCAAGAAAAAATACTTGCAAACTTAGCATATATAAAACACTTAATGAAAAAGAACTTGCTTCTTTCACTAAAGTCTTAAATGAAAACGATCTAGATAAATATGCACTTGATAACGTAATGAAAGGTTAAGCTGAATGCTTAACCTTTATTTTTAATATTTTAGGAAAAATCATAACAAACCCAATTGTCGTTATTGTTGATGATATAATGTCTGATAATGATTCTCCTAAATAACACCCCTTTGTTCCTAAAAAGATAGGAAAAACAACCGTGAAAATAACAGTTAGAATTTTTCTAATTAAAGAAAAAATAATAGCTCTATTCGCGTGACCGAGTCCTACAAGCGTATCGACACAACACCATTGAAGAGGAAGTAATATAACTCCTAAACAATACCATCTTATGATATTTGGTGCTACATTTAAAATAGCATTTTGTACTTCTTCAGTTTCTGTTAAAATAAAAAGTTTAATAAAATACTTTGAATAGAACATTGAAATTATAAACATTATTATCCCATAAATATAGCATATCATTAGTTCATATATAAAGCCTTTTCTTACTCTTTTAGGTTCTGATGCACCATAATTATAACTTAAGAAAGGTTGTCCTCCTAAACTAATACCTGAAAAAGGCATTGAAATCAAAGTGAAAAAGCTTAAAAGAATTGAATTAATAGTCAAATATAAATCAGCATTACCATCGGCGTAAATCGATACCATCTTATTCATTACTATTAATATCACGCTATCAGTAAAAGTAATTATAAAAGGGCAAAAACCAATTTTCATTATCTTTTTCATATATTTTAAAGAATAACCCTTAAAAGACATTTTAATGATACTTTTATTTGAAATTAAAAAAGAAAAAGCAAATAAAGCTGAAGCTGCTTGAGCAATTATAGTTGCAAGTGCTGCTCCTTTGACTCCCATATTAAAAGGAAAAATAAAAATATAATCAAGCAAAATATTAGTTAACGCGCCAATTATAACCGTTACCATTGCTCTTGTACTTTTTCCTTGACATGTAATAAAACTGTTAAGTCCTAAGCTCATCAAACAAAAAAATGTTCCAAGTACATAAATAGTTATATAATCACTAGCATATTCAAAATTATTTGGAGTTGCACCAAAAGAATATAATAATGGCTTTTTAAATATTAAAAAAACTAACATGAGCACTACTGTAATAATTACTAATAATAAAAAACTATTAGCCATTATCTTTTTAGCATCATCATAATCCTTTTGACCAAGTCTAGTTGCAAATAATGGTGATGCTCCCTGACATATTAAATACGTAAATGATGTTATTAAGGTGGTAATAGGTGCACAAATTCCTACTCCTGCTAATGCTAAGCCAGATCCGCTTTGCATATTTGCAATAAATAGTTTATCCACCACACCATATAAAATGTTAACAAATTGAGCAAACATTGAGGGTATGGTCAATGCTAACATAGCTTTTAGGGGATGTGCCTTATTAAGTAATTCATTTGAAGCCATAAAATCACCAAATGCGATTATATCACTTTATTTTTTTAATTCAATAAATTATTCCTAAAATGCGACACAATTTGACTTTTCGAGAATAATAGATGTTTTTGTAAGATAATTTTTACAATATCTTTTGTCGATTATTCTAATATTTTTTCAACTTCTTTAATTTTTTTTGTATTTTTTCTTGTAATTATGAAGATAAAAATTTATCATATAGTCAGTACAAATTTATAATTGAGGAGGAATGTACATGATAAGGGTTGTTATTGCCGATGATTCTAGTCAAACAACATTAATTGTTAGTGAGTGTTTGAAAATGCAAGCCGGCTTTGAAGTAGTAAAAACTTTTAATTCAGGAAAATCATTGCTAAGTTTTCTTGAATCAAACCAAGTAGATCTTTTAATGCTTGATATAGTAATGCCTGAGGTGGATGGGTTTAAGGTTTTAGAAGACCTTGCAAGCAAAAAAGAAAAATATCATCGTCCCAAAAAAATAATTATGCTTTCATCTTTTAACAATGAATCACTTCTTGTTAGATCATCAGCATTAGGAGCTGATTACTTTATTATTAAGCCAATTGATATGCAAAATTTATTAGAAACAATTAATAATTTATTTAAAGAATTACCTAAGAAAAGTAATGTTAATTTAAATGCACCAGAAAAAGAAATTGATTTAAATGAAGAAATCACAAGTATTCTTCACGAAATCGGAGTTCCAGCGCATATTAAAGGCTATTTATATTTACGCGAAGCAATTACTATGGTTTATAACGAGATTAATGTTTTAGGTGCTATCACAAAGGTTTTGTATCCAATTATTGCTAAAAAGTTTAATACCACATCATCACGAGTTGAACGTGCCATTAGGCATTCAATTGAAGTAGCTTGGGGTAGAGGAAATGTAGATACAATTGCAAGTATCTTTTCATATACTGTAAGCTATAACAAATCAAAACCAACTAATAGCGAATTCATCGCAATGATTGCGGACAAGCTTCGTCTTGAACATAAGGTCACAATTTAATTTGTGACCTTTTTTTGTATTTTTTTAGTAAATTTATGCATACTAATTATTGGTGATAAAGTGCGATTATTAGGGATTCTTTTAATTATTTGTTCTTCGATGTTATCAACCATTTTAATTTATCTTTTTTTGATAAATGTTGCAAATCTTCATTTTCATTGGTATATTTTATTCCTTCTGCTTATTATAGCCAATATTTTCTCAATAGTGCCAATTTTAACTGCTAAATCACCGTAACACTTTTTGCTAAATTCCTTGGATGATCAGGATCATTACCAAGTTCTTTTGCTGTATAATAGGCAATTAACTGTACATATCTTGATAGACTCAAAGCACCTAAAAGACCTCCAGGGTATTTATTTTTAAGGAAGAAAACTTTACCTCCTCTTACTCTTACCTCATTTAAACATGATATTAAAAAGCTATCATTTGATGAAAGGCCAATAACAGCACTTTTATCAGAAATTAACGCTAAGGAACCATGCTTTAATTCTGAGGTTGAATAGCCTTCAGTTGGAATATAAGCAATTTCTTTAAGCTTTAACGCCCCTTCCTTACTAATTATATAGTCGTAGCCGTGACCTAAATAAAAAACATTTTTCATTTTACTAATTTCCTTTGGTATATTATTATCAAAGGTTTTCTTTATTTCCTCAAGATTTTTTACATAGTTCAATATTTCTTTAGGTTCTTCACCTTTAAATTGTTTTATTAATGTATAAAACACTAAAACAGATTGATTAAAGCTTTTTGTAGATGCAACAGCTATTTCTTTTCCAGCTTGCATATCAAGTATTAATGGAATATGTAAGGTCATTTGTGAAGTAAAACTATTTGTAATTAACATTGCCTTTTTAGGCTTAATTTTATCTATTGCGGCTAAAACATCTGCTGTTTCTCCACTTTGTGAAATAAATATAAATGTAGACTTATTATAAATATCATTATAACTATATTCCGTTGGTAAAAAAGCTCTAGCTCTAATACCTAATTCCTGTTCAATCATTAATGCTATATATTCTGATGCATAAAAAGATGAACCACTTCCAATTAAAACAAATTCAGAAGTTTCTTCTAATAATTTAAGAAGTTTCTCATCAGCTTTAAAATTATTAAAAATATTTAATGCTAGTTTTTCCTCTTCTTCAATTTCATCAAGCATTATTTGTTCCTTAGGATCATTAAAATTAAAACTATATGGTATAAAAGAGGATTTATCACTTAAATACATATTAGGCCCTATACACCCAAAAGACATATCACTAATATGCTTATAATACTTTGTATTTTCCTTAAATGCATAAATATCCGAAGCTAAATAATAATCTGTATCGTTATATCCTAATAATAAAGACGATTTATTTTTCATAAAATAAATATTTTCGTCATCTTTTATCATAAAAATAATAGCATATGAGCCTTTAATTATTTCCATTACTCTTTTTATTGCATCAAATGGTGGATATCTTTTTATAAATAAACTCAATAATTTTGTAATTACTTCTGTATCAGTATCGGATAAAAATTGATGATTTTTAAAATATGTGTCTTTTATTATATTTTCATTTTCTAAAATTCCATTGTGAACAAGTATTATTTGCTTATCACCAGAAATTTGTGGATGAGCATTAACTACATTTACACTTCCATTAGTAGCCCACCTTGTATGGCAAATAGCCTTTTTTATCATAAGATTTTCATCTTCAGTAACAAAATCAATTCGACCTATATTCTTATAAATTTGATTATTCTCATAACCAATTCCATAAGAATCATATCCTCTATATTCAAGTTTTTTTAAGCACTTTAAGGCATCATTTATTTTAAATGAGCCAAATTGGGCATATATTCCGCACATTATAGCACCTCAATTTATTTTATGCGCTATATAGTTAATTAGTCCCATAAAAATCATTTTAAAATTTATTTAGCTTAATTTCCATTACATTTATGAATTGCAATTATTAGTTAACATTTAACTTTTGTATTAATTAAATATATAGCATACTGGAATTAAAGAATGTTGGTATTGATATGTTATAATCGAAGTTAAGATTGGTAAATTCCATCCTGCTGATTTAGGTCATCTTATCCAAATGATGATTTAAAACGAACTGAAAGAGATGATGCAACAATTAGCTCATTACTATGCAAAGAAGCTGATAGCTATGTGGCTAAAACATCCTTAAATAAAGCACAAATACATTTTGGTATTTCTAAATATAAGGTTATTAAAACCACCAGCATACAGAAGCCAAAAATTAAAGGAAAATAATTAAAAACAATTGAGGTGTGAAAATTGTTATTCAGCAAATTATATAAAGAGAACAATATGATATCTAATCAAAATAAATAAGGGTATAAGCTATAATAAAATGCCTAAAATATAGTCAAAGTAGTTGAGCTTATACCATTTAATAATTTATAATTAAATTTAAAAAAGTTGAATACAACCTGGAAAAACATTCAACTATTACTATTACGATGATATAATATAAAATCATTTAAGCCAAAAGAATTCAATACTAAAATAAATAATTATAATTAAATTATTGCAAATTTAGAGTTTGAAAGATTAAAAGGACTAAGGAATTTAAGTAGTATTGCAATTTAACACCAAAATAAAAAGTCCTCTAATTAGAAGACTTAAATAATAATTTATATAAAGTTTGAACAATTTTAAACTCATCTAAAATTTGATTTACCTCATCTAATGCTTTTGCATTTGAATTTCCTGTATATTTAGCTCTAACAAGTAAATTTTTAGGTGACGCATCAAAGTCAACAAATTCCAAAATATCAACATTATATCCTGAATATTCTAATAATTTAGCACGAATTGTATCTGTGAGTAATGCACTCATTCTTTCCTTTACAATTCCATAGCTTGCTAAAAAGCTCGAACTTTTTTTAATTTGATTGTTTATTTCATGTTGACAACATGGTACACTTAATAAATATTTCGAATGAAGCTTTATAGCATGATACATTGCATAATCAGTTGCTACATCACAAGCATGAAGTGTAATAATTAAATCAACTCTAAAATGAGGCTTATACAATGATATATCACCTATTTCAAAATTCAAAGAATTATATCCATAATTTTTAGCAATTTCATTACATTTTTTTATTACATCAGCTTTTAAGTCTAAGCCAATAATATTTGTTTTAATTTTTTTTATGTTGACTAAATAATAATATACAATAAAAGTTAAATACGATTTTCCACAACCAAAATCAATAATATTAAGTTCTTATTCTTTAAAATCTTTAATTGTATCATCAATTATTTCTAAAAAGCGATTTATTTGGCGATATTTGTCATAATAGGATGGTACTATTTTTCCATCTTGCGTCATTACTCCTAAATCAACAAGTGGATGAATTATGTTTCCATCATTTAAAATATATTTCTTTTGTTTATTGTGTGAAACATTTAAAAGAGTCTTTATCTCTTTGTTTTTAATTTTATTACTTAATAAATGATTCTTTTTAGTATATTTAAAACTATAATTATATTCATTAGTAATTATATTAAGTTGAAAAAATGAATCCAGCATGATAGTATTTATAATTTCAGAAAATTCATCATAATTATAATTGTGTGCAAACGATTGTGTCTTAGTAAAAAGCTCAATTTGCATCATACTATTTTCCTTTATTTCAACTGGCCTAATATATCCCTTAATATATTTTGAATTATTTCTTGGGTTTGATATTGTCCCCTTTATGATACTTTTAATTTCAATATTTTCTAACATAAAAACTCCTAAAAAAAATAAGTGGCATAAACCACTTAAATTTAATTTTTACCTTCAGCCTCACGTGCTTTTTGATTAGCTTTAAATGTTTCTTCACGTTTTTTTAGATCAGCTCTTTGTTGTTCATACTTCTTATGATTTAAAATAGGTACAATAAAATATAAGCCAACACATACTGCTATAACAACGCATACAATAATTAAAAATAGCCAATCAGGATAAAATTTAATAGTCTTACTAAGTAGCATAAGTTTCACCTCATATATGTTCAACATTATTATATAACATCCTTAAGCGATTATCAAGAAAATGTTCTTAAAAAAGAAAATGCTGATCACTTTTAGATCAGCAAAGAAAAAGAAAAAGAAAAGATTTTACAGGAAATATTCACGTATAAAATGTGAATACGTAAGTAATTATACCAATTTTTTTTCATAATGCAACACTTTTTTTCAAGTTTCTCTGATGAAAACGTTTTACTTCCAAAAAAAATCTTTTATTTAATTAAAATCAAATAAATTAACAACTTTTTTACTTTCATTATTCCATTTAATGGGTGTTAAATTATGCTGAATCAAAAAATTATTTGTTTTAGAAAAAGGCTTACTTCCAAAAAAGCCACGATACGCTCCTAGTGGGGAAGGATGAGCAGATTCAATAATCAAATGATTAGGGTTATCAAGCATTTTAATTTTTTGTCTTGCACTATTTCCCCATAATATAAATACGATTGGCTGAGATAATGTATTTAGTAATTTTATTGTATTATCTGTAAATGTTTCCCATCCCTTACCAAAATGTGATAATGGCTCGTTATGTCTTACAGTTAAGGTAGTGTTTAATAAAAAAACACCTTGTTTAGCTAAATAAGTTAAATCACCAACCTCATTTATATCGATACCTAAATCTGATTTCATTTCTTTATAGATATTTTTAAGGCTAGGAGGATTTTTAGCATTTTTCACACTAAATGCAAGTCCGTGTGCTTCATTATCATTATGATAGGGATCTTGACCTAAAATTACAACCTTTATTTCATTAATAGGAGTTAGCTTATAGGCATTAAATATATCATCAAAATCAGGATGACATTTAGATACCATATACTCTTTTTTTACATAATCAATTAAACTTTTAAAATAATCCTTCTTACTTTCTTCTTCAATAAATTCATTCCAGGTCATTAGCACACTTCTCCTTTTTTTCATATACTATAGTGGTGATTAGATTGTCAAATTATTTTGTCTTTTGTTTAGTTTTATTCATTATATTGGTTATGGCCATTATATGATAAAAGGGCTTTTTTTAAGCCCTCAAATTAATTATTTTGAAATTATTGTGGTTGTATTTTTAAAACAATTTTGTGCAATTTGATATGGAGTCAACTCTGTACCACTTGCTGTACCACCTTTTTTATTACATACAACTGAAGTTGAATCAAATGATAACATTGCATCTGACTTACCAACAGTTGTTCTTATTGACAATAATGCTGTAGTCTCAGCTTTAATTTCTGCAGCACGACCATTTAAAGCGGTATTTAACTTTTCAATCTTACTATCTGATAAATTAGTATCGATCCAATATAGACAGCTAATTTCATATTGCTTAGCTTGTTCATCAAAAATTTGAGCATCAGTTGAAGCTGTTGAATTAGTTGGTGTTCCTAAGAAAATATAAATATATGTGTAAGTTACAGCATTTTCTCCTTCACCTTCTGTAACAGATTTAGATCCTTTAATATCCTTATCTTTATTTAATTTTTTATATAAACCACTAATATCTCCAACTGATATTTCCTTAAGAACATGAGATTTAGCTAAATTAGAACTATTATTATGGAATTTATTATAAGTATTTGCATGATTACAGCTTGTAAGAGATGCAACTCCAAGTACAGCAATAAATGCAATCAATAATTTTTTTAAAGTTTTTTTCATATTGTCCTCCATTTATGACGATATGTTTATTATAAAGTAAATACGCTTCTTTTACAAGATATTAAAATAATTTTAATCATTTTTTTCTTCAGAATCATATTTTAACAAATATTCACCACGATAATTTGAAAAGACATTATCAGGATATTTCGCATAAACAGGTCCCGTTTTAAATTCTTCCGCTTTATAAATCCATAATGAATCTAGGTCGAAGGTCAAAATTTCATCTACTCCATCTTGATCAATATCAACAACCTCAGTTGCAAGAGTTGGATGACCATCATCTGGGAAATCAACAACTGTATCAAGTTCTCCGTCTAATAGTCCTCCTAAAGTAGGAGATGTGTTAGTTAAAATAAGAGTATTCTTACCATCATACATTACAGGTGAAACTAAATTACCATTTCCTTGCATTTCTCTTTGCTGTAACAGATTACCATCACCATCAAATAAATAAACAAGCATATCTGCACCCCAAAAGCTTGTAACAGCACAATCAAGCTTATTAAGTCCACGATATGGTGCTACACTTATTCTTTGAGCATGTCCTACAGTATTCATTTTATAGAAGGTTCCATCCGTATTTACAATATTAAAGCCTTCATTTCCTGATGCCAAATATAAATGCTTAACACCATTTTTTAATGACGATGCATAAATTATTTCATCTGTATGATCTGAATTAATTGGTAAGCTCCATAAGATATTACCATCCTTAACCATATCGTATCCTACAAACATTTCATCACGACCATCGCCATCAAAATCATATATATATGGAAAATGACCCGTATTTTTATGATGATATCGCCATAATAGTTTAAAGTCAGATGCTCTATAAGCCCAAACATTTTTATATCGATCCTTTAAAATGAAATCACCCTTATAGCCTAATCCTTCAAAATCAGCTACTCGCATACCATCTGGATTTAAATAATCATACGGATAATCACCAACAAGCTCATCACCCTTAACATATGGTGTTCTCATTTGACTTATAACATGTCCATCCTTAAGGGAAACAATATATACATGGAAATCCATTGCGAATATTACTTCCATTTTTCCATCATTATTAATATCGGCGATTTGGAAAGGAAGATCACAGCTAATAGGACCATTTTCTTCTTTATTAGGACGTCCGATTTGCCATAAAATATTACCATCTATATCAAAGGCAGTTAGACATGAAAGTCTAGCAAAAGAGTCACGATACATTCTTTTTTGATGCTGAGCAAAAAGCATTACAGGCTTACCATCAAGGTACGAAAATCTAAACTGACGACCAGCGCCACTTCCTTTTAAATCAATCTTTTTAATTAACTTGATTGGAGCATACTTTTTTTTCTTTGATGATAATACATCATTATATTCTTTAATACCCTCATTATGCTTATAATACTCTTCATTTGTCATTTCAAGCTTAAGCTCTCTAAAGCGAGCTGGGCTCTTACCAATAAAGGCTACATTTGATGGTATAAACTTAATATCAAGCGTACAAATTTCTTTATCATCAACTAATAGAACAAATTTTTCTTCTAATTTAATTGTAATCTTATGCTCATCTAAGGCATCCATTTTATAATCAGATATAAAGTAAACATTTTCTTCCTCTTGATTTTTATGATATATCTTTAATTTTTCGCCATCAAATGAAACGCAATCATAAATACGATTGTGAATATAATTAAATGCTAGTCCACAAGGCTTTTTTGTTTCAAGCAAAGTCATATAAAAGCTTACCGTATAACCAGCATATAGTTTTGTTTTATGAACTAAAATAGCACTGACATCAGAAAAATGCCCCGTTGCAAAATCACCACGATTTTGTTCTAAATAATACTTGCCAAAAGCCTCCGTTATAAGCCATGACCCACCAAGTCCGCGCCATTGATGAAGACTAATTGGGTCATAAAAATTTCCCTTATAACCTTTTGGCATTAAATGATGATATTCACCAAGTGCACTATGATCATGATCATATGGAAATTCACTTGGTTTAAAATCACTAAAATCCTCTAAAATAATATTATGCATTATATTCACCTAGTATAATCAAATTGTACTTAAGATTATACATTCTCCTTCTATAAAGTTTTTTATAGTTATGAGTACAACATAACTTTTATATCATTACATTGGATGCTATAATTTAAGTGGCACTGTAGTTTGTTTCATACTT
This sequence comes from Clostridium sp. CAG:307_30_263, assembly GCA_001916215.1. Classification (GTDB taxonomy): domain Bacteria; phylum Bacillota_I; class Bacilli_A; order Acholeplasmatales; family Anaeroplasmataceae; genus CAG-307. The sequence continues at coordinate 5,750 of MNRZ01000003.1, read as the reverse complement.
TACCTACAGGAGTTCTTATACTCTCTTGTTTTTTGGAGAGTTCAGCTACAGTCTTTTCTTTTATATGGTTATCAGCTGGTTACAATTCTCTTAGTAGATGACTGGTTATAAACAACTAGAGTACACAAGATTAGACATGTAGATAGCACCAGTGAAAATATTAATCAAAGAGGTCGACATTATGATATATGTCAGAATTGACGTCGCAAGTGATAAGCATGACTTTATGCTTATGACTGAAAATGGAAGTTTTTACACAAAGCGTTCCATTACTATACCCAATAATGATGAAGGGTACAAAAAGCTACATAATTCTATAACTAAGTTTTGTGGAGCTAATAACGATTATCAAGTTCGCATAGGGTTTGAATCTACTGGATTTTATCATCTAAATCTTTTACTTTTTCTTTTAATGAAAGAATATAAAGTTTATCTCTTGAATCCTATTTTAACCAATATGTTTAAAAATCTAAACAAGTTCATACACCAAAGAACGACAACTTAGATTCTATAAATATTTGTAAGCATCTTAAAGATAACAAGGAAGAACTCAAGCCACATATATTGACATTATATCATAGTGAGGCTTTAAAGTCACTATCTAGAGATAGATTTTCTATTGTTGAAGAGCTTAGACAAGCTAAATTAACTGCTTATAGGATTCTTGTTTAATTATTTCCTGAATGTTTAAAGATTTTTAGCAATGTTTATCAAGGATCAGCACTAGAAATTATAACAAAATATCCAAGTCCCAAAAAAACTATCTAGAGCACATTTAGAAACTATTTCAAATATGCTACATAGTAAATGTAAAACTTCTGCAGAAGATATTATAAATGCAGCCAAGGCAAGTATTGGTAATGACAATGATTATTTATCTTTCTCATTTTTACAAGCTATTAAAACACTCAATTTTATTCAATCTAAAACAGATAATTACGATCAAATGATCAAGTATTATATTGACATGCTTAATACCAAAATAACAACAATTCCTGGTATTGGATATACTACTGCTGGTTTGATTCTAAAAGAAATTGGTGATATCACTAGATTCAAAAATGTAGATAAATTGATATCATTTTCTGGCTTAGATTTAGAAGTTTATGACTTGTGAAAATTCAGTGTATCAAATCTAAAAATAAGCAAGAAAGGTTCTAAATACTTACGTTACGCATTATATCAAGTAGCAAAAGTATGTTGGAGATTTGTTCCTTCTTTGAATACATATTACAAAAAGAAAGAATCTGAACATAAGCACTCTTTTGTTATCCTGGGTCACATAGAAAAGAAAATAGTAAGAATTATCTATTCTATTTTAAAATCAGGTAATGCGTACACTCCACGTTAACCATATAAAATTTTCAAAGATCTAGATATATAACATTAATTTGCATATCTATAATTTAGATTGCATAAACACATTTTTTTTAAATGGTGGGTGAAATTCCCTTTTTGGCGTGTTTTTAAATAATCATGATTATTTTTTACCTTTTCATCAAAAGTCTCTTGACTTATTTATAGCTGGCTACAAACTTTAAAAATTCATTATATGAAGATACAATTTGAACACCTGCTGACTCTAAAACACGATGACTTTGATGTCCTTTATCAAATAAAACACATTTAATCCCCATCGAATCACAAACCTCTTTATCATGAAGTGTATCACCAATCATAATTGCATCATTTGGATTTATCTTATTTTCCTCTAAATACTTCTTTCCTATTTCTACCTTACTTGCTGCATAAATGTTTGATATTCCTAATATTGCATCAAAATATTGAACAATATTAAAATGGACAAGCTGTTCGGTCAAATTATCAATTTGCGATGCACTTAAGCATACTAAGCGATAGCCATTTTTTTTAAATTTCAATAAAGATTCTCTTACATTATCATATAAAGGACATTCTAAGGAAGCTTTTTGATAAAGCTTAATAAAATCATCTGATAACGCCTCAAAAGTTTTCTTCTTAAAATCAAAGCCTGCTGCCTCATAATATTTTTTTATTGGAAAAGTAAAAATTTCCCTATATCTTTCTAAAGTTATTGGCTCAAGTCCATTTTCCTTAAGCATCTCATTTAAAATATTAAGACATAAATCTACATCATTAATAATCGTCCCATTAAAATCGAAAAAAATTGTTTTCATCTATTTACTCCTCGTTTATACTAAGCATTATTTCTAGCTCTTTCTTCACAGCATCCTTAACCTCTTGTGGCTCTAATACTTTAGCCTTAGAGCCAAAGCCTAAAATAAAGGACACAATACTAGCCAAATTTTGCATTTCACATTTTAAAATTGTTGTATTAGCATCAACACTAATTATCTGCTGATTTTTACCATAAATTCTTTCTTTTACTAAAGCCGCATAGGGGGATGAAACCTCAATTGAAACAGGTATATATTCACCATTGTTTTTCATTCCATATTGATCTAAATAATCAGCTTCATTAAATGTCTTAGAAATATAATATTTTTCATTTAATAATTCTATTTCCTTAATTCGGTTTAATTTAAAATACCCAACGTCATTAATTGTCTCATTAAAAGCTAAAACATACCATGCAAGGTTATACATATAAATCTTATAAGGGTGAAAAATATGCTCACTTATTCTATTTTTAGTTGAAAGATAGGATATTCTTATTTTATTTTTATTGAAAAGAGCTTTGCTTATCATATCATAACGATATTTAATTTCGTCATCCTTCATTACAAGTGGAAATCTATCAATAATCATAGGACTATCAATATCCTTATTAACATAGCTACTATTTAAAACTTTACCTAAGGCTACATTAAATTCATTCTTGTTTAAAAAATCATACCTAGCATTTAAATATGATGAGGCTTCAAGTAGGGCCTTCTTTTCACTCTCTTTCAAACGAGGATTAGGTAAAATATTATCGCCATCAAGAAAATATCCTCCTCCAATACCTCTTAGATAGCCAATATCATAGCCTGCATTAATAAGTTCCTTACGATATTCTGTTATATTTCTCACATTTGTTTCTAGTAAATTTGCAAGTTCTTCACGAGAAGCTTTTTTTACCGAAGCTAAATAATTCATCATTTTAATTGCTTGAGCTATTTTCATATTATCAACCCATATTAAATAATACCACATTTTTCATATAAATGATAGTTTACATTAATTAAAATATCATATAAAAAATCTTCTACCAAAAATAGAAGATCAATTAAAATTATTTATTTTCTGTTTTATTGCAGAAGTTATAAATAGCATATCCATCATTTATAATAATTGCTACTCCAATTAAATCATTAATAACCGTTTTAATTGTCTTAGAGCTAAATGTCGCATATTTATTAATAAAGATTAAAGCTAATGCTAGTAAAATTGTACCAACAAGAGCGATTATTAAATGAATTATCTTTTTATTCATTAGTATTTTCCTCCAAATAACCTTCAACATCTATTTCATTAATATGATTTAAGCTCTTTGTAGCTAAATATATTCTATAATAAATTAACGAAATAACTACTACAGTCAAAGTGCCCGTTAAAATACAAGATGGCATGGTTGAGATACCCTTTATAAGAGCTGCCTTACTAGTAAGCGATTCAATCCACATATTGTAAAACAGCTTCCATATAAACTCAAGGATTATATTAACAATTACTGATATTGTTGTAACAAAAACCACTACTCTTGTAACACTCTTAAGCTTTGTACTAAATATTCCAGCTAATATCAATAATAAACTAAATAAATAACCAAAAAACACTACTATTGTAATATACATTGTTTTTTTATCAATTGATTTTGAAAGCGAAATTAAATCCGTTTTATAAAATATAATTACCAGACTTGTAAGGATAGCAAGAATAACACCTAAAGCGCTTAAGATAATATTAAAGGGAAGCTTTGACTTATGATTAATAATTAATCTAAATAAATAACCAACAATAAAGCCCATAACAAACTTTAAAATAAAATATTGAATAAATCCAGGAAGACTACTATAAATAATTAAATCGTATAGGCCACAACCTATCCCCCCCGCAAGACCACCTACAATAGGACCACATAAAAGGGCTCCTAAAACACAAACAAAATTTCCTAAATGAACCATTCCCCCTGAAGGAAGCGGAATTTGTACCATTGTACCAACAAAAGCAAGTGCTGCAAAAATAGCACATATAATCATTTGATATACCAAACGTTGATTTTTCATATAACTCTTGAACCTTTCTTTTTTATTATATATAATATTAAACAATAAAACTGGTTCTTTTAAAAGTGCCAGTACTTAAGAAAGATATGGTACCAGATATGAATCTATTTACATTAGAATTTACCAAAAATAAATCTAAAACAAATGAACTTGCAGAAGCTATCGCTAATGATATTAATACTAATAAACTAAAGAAAAATGATAAACTTCCATCTAAAAGAGCATTAGCTAATCATTTAGGAATAAGCCTTAACACCGTAATAAATGCCTATCTTCTTCTTTTAAGTGAGGGCTATATTTATTCAATCGAAAAAAAAGGATACTTTGTTTCAGACAACGTTCTTATTAAAAACACTAATCATAGGCTAATTTCTAATAAGGATATTAAAAACGACAATTATCTTTTTTCATTTAAAACATCTAATATTGATTCTACTTTAATTCCTACAAATACACTAAAAAAAATCTATAATGATATTCTTAAAGATAATAATTATTTTTACAAAACGGATTTTTCTGGTGAAACATCACTAAAAGAAGCTATATGCCAATACCTATACGAAGTTAAAGGCATTCAAGCAAATATAGATGATGTTATTATTTCATCAGGTATTGATACTCTTATTCTTCAAATAATTAAGCTTACTAACGCTAATATCATCGCTATCGAAAATCCCGGATATAAGAAAATTGAAACAATAATTAAGTATACCGAAAAAAGAATTGTATATCAAAATATTGATAATGAAGGAATTACAATTCCCAATGAAGCTGTTGATTTAATTTATACTACTCCTTATTCTCAATTCCCGTTAGGAATTAAAATGTCAAATCATCGTAAAAATGATTTAATAAATTATGCAAAAGCTAATAAAGGATACATTATTGAAGATTCATTTGATAGTGATTTTACGCTAAAGCCATTTATAACAAAAGCACTTTATTCAATGTCTGATAGTGTTTTTTATATTGAATCATTTTCAAGAAGTATCTCTCCATCATTCAGAATAAGCTTTATGTTACTACCACCAAAGCTCAGTAAAAAATATAAAGCACTTCATAAAGGATTCTCTAATCCTGTATCAACAATTGAACAGCTTGTACTTGCAAAATACATAAGTACATCCTTCTTCAGCCATATTAACAGACTAAGAGTAAGTCTAAGGAAAAAACGAGAATTAATTATTGAAACATTAGATTTAAGTCTATTTGATATTTTATATGACCAATCATATTTAGCTATTATTGTAAGGCCTAAATATATTCCTTTAAATATTAAAGAAATTCTTTTAAGTAATAAAATAGATATATCATTTATTAATGATTTTATGTATAATGGTAAATCCGATTTAATTATGATTGGCTATAGTGAAATAGCGTTTGATAAAATAAAAGAAGGAATAATTCTTCTAAATAATATTTTTAGAAGAAAAAGGGATGCCTAATGTTGGGTACCCAATAAATTGGACTAAGTAATTTAATATTATAATTGAGATACGGATTGTTGTCTATATTCTAATGGACTCAATCCGTTCCTTTTTA